>JAUWIR010000162.1 GCA_030605265.1 Pseudomonadota bacterium
CAAATTAGCTAAAAAAGCCGGAGTGCCTGTTATTCCTGTTGCCCTAAAAACAGACTACTGGGGTACAGGAAAATTATGCAAAGATTTAGGTCCAATAGGAAAATCCAAAAAGGTTTATCTCAGTTTTGGAGAACCCCTTAAAATCAAAGGAAATGGAAAAAAAGAACACCAAAAAATTCTCTCCTTTATCATTTCTCATCTCAAGGCATGGTCAAAGTAAGTTAACAAACTGCCTAAGCTAAACTATTTTTTACCTTTCTTTAATTCCTCTTCAATCATTTTTGAAAGCGCATCTACTGAACGATTTTTCACCCGTCTTCCATTGAGAAAAAGCGCCGGAACTCCTCGCACTCCAACTTTTCCACCAGTTCTCATATCCTGAGAGATAATCTTCTGCAAAGAAGCATCATTGTAAGCTTTTTCAAATTTTTCCATATCAACCCCTGATTCCTGAGCATATTTTTTTATGGTGTCATCATTCAAATTTCTGTAATTTTCAATAAGTATTTTAGTGAGATCAGCATATTTATCCTGTTTCGAGGCGGCAAGAGCAGCTAAAGAGGCTTTTTTGGCAAATTTGTGCATACGAAGAGGGTAATGTTTTATGACCACCTTAACCTCTTTGGGATATTTCTTAAGTAATTCCTCCAGGGTAGGATAAATTTTTGCGCAATAAGGACACTGATAATCAAGAAAGGCGACCATATCCACTGGAGCATCTTTATTTCCAATAATGGGGGATTCTCCAATCTCAATATCAAAAATTGAAGTAATTTTTATTATGGTCAATTCCTTAGTTTTTTCTTCTGTCAGTAACAGGCTTTCACCATCAGTAGAAAGAGCAATTTGGGAGAAATTTTTCTTCACTGGGACTTTACCGGTAATTTTATTTTCCTTCAGTGAATAAATTAGAATATTTTTTGAACATAAAATATATGCTTTATCATCCTTGGAATTAACAATATCTTTTGGGGTCTCATCTAAGGTTATTGTTTTTGTAATCTCCCACTCTATCTCAGCTAAAGCTGTATTCACCCAAAATAATGAGAAAAAAAGTATTAGTATTATGGGCAAAAACAATTTTCTACTGTTCTTCAGGTGTTGAAATTTTAAATATGGCATTATTTTCCTCCTCCATTAATTCTTGTTTAAGATCAAGGTAAAAAATTTTCATAATCCATTTATTCTTTTGTGGCATAATAATTCCAAAAATTCCGAAATAGCTCCAAGGTAAATCATAATAGGAGAGATTGTATGAAAGCAAAAAACTGCTTCCTTACCATCTTCGTTTTATTTTTTTGCTGCTCTTTTTTTAATCTATCTGCCAAGGCAGATGAACTTAAATTATATGGAGCTGCTTTCCAATATTCAACAAAATTTTTTTGTGGCCTCGGCTCATATGGAATAAAAGAAGGTTTATCCTCCTCTGAATATACAACGATAGTCAAAATTTCAAATCCGGGAGAAAAAACCGCTCAATTAAATATCAAACTTTCCATTACAGAGCAAATGTCTGTTTCTCAATCAATTCATAAAAAAATTGGTCCAAATGAAAAGTTAGAAATTGATTGTAATAATATGTTTAAAATCACCACCTCCCCATCACATATAAAAGGCTTATTGATAATTGAAAGTAACCAAAAGCTTGATGTAATTCCAACATATAAAATTTTGGGAAAAGAATAAGTAAAATTAAATACAGCTCTTAAGCTGATAGCATTATTATACATAGTAAGCTCGGCGTAATCATTCAGTACCCTCATTTAACCACAAAGGCACATAGGACACAAAGGGATGGAAAAGATATAAAATTTAAAAAAATTAATTCTTTTCTTTGTGATCTTTGTGTCTTTGTGGTTAAAAATATAATTCTTTATGTGTAAATCGGCATAGGTGACTGAGCGGTTAAAGCTCGGCTGATCATCGGCAGTATTTTTGAATATCGCTTATTAGGGGAAACAATAAAGTACTGCAAAGGTTGCCAGCCAATGCTCTCCTTCATAATTTCCTATGGCAACAAAAGGGAAAGATTCCTCCATATGTCTTCTTGCCGCCTCTATTAAAAGGTTTCTAACTGGGTCCTCTGGTGATAAAGCTTCGGCAATACTCTTCATGCACCAAGCCCGACTTAAATTTAACCCATCAAGATGAACAAGTCTTGGATCTTTTCGATCAGAAACCTTCACAGGTGCTAATATTGATTTTGGTTTTCCACAGGAAATCCCGGGAAGAAAAGAATGAAACCAATTTTTAAATTCAGTAGGCACTAGTATACGGCGCATCAAATCAGCTTCCATCAAACAGGGTGAAAAAAAATCTTCACCGCTTGGCTCCCAATCAACAGGATAATTCTTATCCTGAAGATAATACTCTTTACTTTTTTTTGAAAGGGCTATGTCGAAATCTTTATTCCCAACCGCTCTAGCGTAATCCAAAGCAAAAGCAAGCCCAAAGGCGCTGTTTGTATGAGTACCTGAGCGAATCGGATATTCTTGTCTTGATAAAAAATTAAAATATTTCTCAACAATCACTTTGGTAAGAGGTTGTAAATTTTCATACCATGTTCTTGCCTGAGGATCATCCCAATAATACAGTTCTTCAGCAAGTTTTAAAAGCCAAGCCCAACCATAGGTTCGCTCAAAGGAAGATCTATTGGGATGATTAAAATAGGCTGCTTCAGTTACAAGGTTTTCAGCTAAAAGGCGCTCATTTAAAAGACCATGAATTACATCTCTATTGGAAAGCTGTGGAAAAAGTCGTAAAAGATGCACCAGCATCCAGTGTCCATGAACTGAGGAATGCCAGTCAAAACACCCGTAAAAGGCTGGATGAAGAGATTTTGGATATTGCAGATCTTCATTGGAGTTTAATACATGAGCCGATTGATTCGGATATTCTCTTTGTATACATTTCAGAGCAATCTTGGAAAAATGAAGAGCCTGTTCCTGACTGAAAACTAAAGGGCCCTCACCCTCACCTTCTCTCATTCTGTCATCACCAAAATAGCGGCCCCTTCAATACGCCCTTCTCGAAGATTATTCATGGCCTTGTTTGCTTCTTCAAGAGTGAAAATTTGCACTATAGTTTTTATAGGCACCTTTGGGGCAAGATTTAATAAATCCTCACCATCTTGACGCGTTAAATTAGCCACTGAGCGCACAATCCGCTCTTCCCACAGAAGGCTATAGGGAAAAGAAGGAATATCACTCATATGAATTCCCCCACTGACCACTGTTCCTCCTTTGACCACTGCTCTCAAGGCTTCTGGTATAAGCGCTCCAACAGGGGCAAAGATCATGGCTGCATCAAGGGGTTGAGGCGGTAGGGTTGTTGAATCACCTGCCCATACTGCGCCAAGTTGTCGGGCAAATTTTTGAGCTACAGTATCCCCCGGCCTGGTAAAAGCGTAAACCTTCATTCCTTCATATACAGCCACCTGACAAATAATATGGGCTGCTGCGCCAAAACCATAAATTCCTACATTTTTTACCTTTTCTCCAATCATGCGATACGTTCTGTACCCTATTAAGCCTGCGCACAACAAAGGCGCGGCTTCGGCATTACTATACTTTTCAGGAATATGAAAACAATAATGTTGATCAGCCACACAATATTCAGCATATCCTCCATCAATAGTATATCCGGTAAACAAAGGCTGATCACAAAGATTTTCCTGATTTCGTTGACAATAAAGACATTTACCACAGGTATGTCCCAGCCAGGGCACCCCTACCCTCTCGCCTAGGTGAAAATCCTCTACCTTCTCACCCATCTTCATTACCATGCCGATAATTTCATGCCCGGGTATTAAGGGCAATTTGGGCTTGGTGAGTTCCTGATCAACTATATGCAAATCAGTACGACAGACCCCGCAGGCATGAACTTTAAGTAAAATCTGTTCAGGGAATGGTTGCGGTATGGGTACTTGCCGAAGGTGTAAAGGCCCCCCTGGATTTTCTAAAACCATGGCCTTCATGGAATCAGGACTAGGCATAGCGCTCCTCCCATTTGAAAGAAAATGATTCATTCATAAAAGCCGTCCCATCGAACTATCTCTTCCAGTTTTTTCCGCTTTTTTTCAGGTCTGCTCTGTTCTTCGGCTGGATACCCAAGGGGAAGAAGAGCAATTGTTTCTAAATGCGAAGGGAGGTTTAATATTCTGTGGCATTGCCAAGAATCAAACATACATACCCAACAGGTCCCCAAGCCCAAATCAGCTGCCGCTAAAGTCATATGATCAATAGCAATGGCTGCATCAATATCACAATGATCTTTGCCGTCAGGCCGCCGCCAGGATTTCTGGTGGGCCCCGCAGATTACGATAAGTACTGGTGCCTGTAAAATCCAATCCCGATGATAGGTGGAAGAAACTTTCTGTTTTATTTCTTTATCACGAAGAACAATAAAATAGAGGGGCTGGAAATTCACTGCTGACGGAGCAAGCCTTCCTGCCTCAAGAATTTGTGTTAATTTTTCCTCTTCTACTGGAATATCTTTATATTTTCTCACAGAATATCTTTTTTGGGCTAAATTCATAAAGGACATCCTTCACCCCCATGATTTAAAAACAGCTGTTATATATACAGCTGTTAAGCTGATGAGCCGCATAAATAAAATGAAAATCTTATGCTCTTAAATTAAATGCAATAAAAAATGTATTTAGCTTTTTGCAAATTTCAATTTTACACTTTGTACTTCATATCTTGCACTTTGCATTTTTCACTTTTCATTTTTCACTATTTGTCCAATATCTCTTATGGCCTGGCATATCCTATTTCTTACTTCTTCCATTTCTTGCTCATCTTTATATTTGTTCCTGGGCCAAAAGAACCCTCGCAAGCCGTCCTTTCTTTTTCTAGGTACTATATGAATATGCAAATGCGGTACGCTTTGACTCACCTTATTATTAATAGCTACAAAAGTACCCTCGGCCTTCATGGCTTTCTCAACAGCTTTGGCCAATAGTTGTACATTCAAAAAAAAAGGCCCTATGATTGAAGGTGGAAGCTCAAGTAGCGTTTCATAATGATCTCTGGGGATCAATAAGCAATGTCCAGGAAATAAAGGGCGCTTATCCAGAAAAGCCAAAGAATGTTCATTCTCAAATACTCTATGAGCCAACTCTTCATTGGAGATAATATCACAAAAGAGACACTTTTTATTTTCTTTCATAGCACTCTTCGGATTTTAGCATTTTATCAATATATTACTATTCCATTTTTTAGGCAAATAGATTTTGAGGATAAAAATGGATGGATTTGTGGAGAAATAGAATGAAAAAATAAAATATTGAAAAAAGTTACTACACTCTTACTAATATATCATCTATAATTATTGATTATAGCTATGACAATCTTTACAGCCGGTAGGGCCCTTCCCACGAGTCTTATGACAATCTAGACAGCTTCGATCACTCTCATCAAAGACCCTGTGAAAAGCAGCATAAAAAGACTCAATTCCATCTCTTACTTTCGTATTAAAATGACAACTCTCTAATGAACAACTGCTCACCATAAGTGTATCATAGGCATTGTGGTGACACACAGTGCATTCAATATTTTTATGACTGGCATGGTGAAAAATAACAGAGAATTTTTTCTGCTTCTGCCCTTCCGGCACCCTCATGATAACTTCATGGGGAATGATTGTTCCCATATACTTTTCCTGAGCAAAAAGTATTTCCTTTTTACAAAAACCACAAAGGATAAGAACAATAATCAATATTCCACTTCTCTTGATTAATTCTCTTGCCAAAATCCTCTCCTTTCTCACCGGGGATGGTAAAGGGTTTTTTAGGTCACAGAACAAGAAACATCTCCTTTAATGAAAAGAGCCTTTTATATTATAACAAAAATATAATTTTCGTTAAGAGGGAAATTTAATAAAAAAAAATATCGATTTTCTCCTATTCAACCTCATACCCCCTCATCCACTCATCCACATATTCATTTTATAATAAAATTAGGTTGGAAAAACAGCAAAGGTCAAAAGAAGTTGTGAGGGTTACTGCATGACCTTATTATAAGCTGTAGCCCAAAGATGGATAGTATACCGAGTTGGAGGATGAAATTCAAGTACTTCACAAATACTTCAAAGACTTATCACTCAATATTGACAGAATCGATCCTATACCCTACTCATAATTCATCAGCATGAGAGGAAAGGAAGTCACTAATTCCCTCAGCAGAAGCGGTAATTCCAGAAATCCCCTTATGCCACCCGGCCGGGCAGACCTCTCCATGCTTTTCCGAAAATTGCAAAGCATCTACAAGACGGATCATTTCATCAACACTGCGGCCTAAATTAAGATTGTTAACTGTCTGATGCTGCACTATACCTGCCTTGTCAATGAGAAAAGATGCCCGCATAGCTACACCATCAGGGTGTTCAATGCCGTAAGCCTGAACAATTTCATGCTTCATATCAGAGATAAGGGGAAATTGCACCTGACCTATTCCCCCATTATTCACTGAAGTATTCCTCCAGGCATAATGGGTATATTGAGAATCAACTGAAATACCGATTACTTCCACGCCACGTTCTTTAAACTGGGCCATTCTATGATCATGGGCTATTACTTCCGTAGGGCAAACAAAAGTAAAATCCAACGGCCAAAAAAATAAGACAATATATTTCCCCTTCAAATCCGCCAGTCTGAAATCTTCCTTGATTGTCCCATCAGGCATTACAGCAGGGGCGGTAAAACCAGGGGCCTCTTTTGCAACTAATACGCTCATTAAATCCTCCTTTTCATTTTTCTCTTTTCTTTAATTTTTTTTGGTAATTAACTTATCAAAACACATCGGCAATTCCGGCAAATCCCCCTAATCTCCAATACATTTCTTTGATTGAAAGTAAGTTAGTCTGCATTCTGCGGTTAAAAAATTGTTACATTGATCCAAACCATGTCAAAGTAAAAATTGCAAGATGCCCCAAATGGAAGGTCGGCAGATGTTCGCGGTAGCGGTATAGAGTGAGACTGTTTTTCTTAACAGCTTATCAGCCATCAGCTTATCAGCCATCAACTTATCAGCTGCTTAGGCAACATCTGATTTAGTTGACACTATTCTTATATAGTTATAATATAGAAATAAAAGTATAACAATTAAAAATGGAGGTATAACATGACTATAGTTAAGACTACAGTAAAAGGGCAAGTGGTCATTCCTGCAAAAATACGTAATAAATATCACATAACCAGCGGAACGGAGGTGGCAGTAATAGATAGAAACGGGGAAATAGTTCTTAAACCTCTCCTCAAAGATCCAATTAAGGAAGGGAAGGGGATCTTTAAAGGCGGATCTTCCGCCCTTAAGGCACTAAAAAATGATAGAACAGAGGAGTCGAAAAGATGAAAAATCTCGTTCTTGACAGCTACGCTTTGATAGCTTACCTGGAAAATGAAAGGGGTGCCGACAGGGTAGAGGAACTTTTCGAAGAGGCAAAACAAAAAAGCTTTCAAATTTTAATGAGTATGATTAATTGGGGAGAAGTTTATTACTCCATATTTCGAACTAAAGGAGAAGAAAAAGCAGAAGAGGCCCTTTTAATTATTCAACAACTCCCTATAAAAATTATAAACATACAAAAGGAAATAGTATATCAAGCATCAAGATTTAAGGGGAAGTATCGGATAGCCTTTGGAGATTGTTTTGCGGCAGCTCTTGCAGTAAGGGAAAATTGCAAGGTAATTACAGGGGACAAGGAGTTTAAAAAATTAGAAAGTGAAGTAGAGATAGAATGGTTATAATTCTTTTCATACAAACCAATCCCTTCATTTCTCTTTTTTAAGCTAAGCCGGCCAGAAGAAAGCCTATCCCATAAGCAGCTGTTGCGGCAATTCCCCCTGCCAGAAACATTTCCAATCCTGAAATAAACCAATGCCGCCCAGTTATCCACACCTTCAAGGCCCTAAGTAAAAATAGCCTTGTATTCATTTTCCGCTTTTGTACTCAAAAAATCACCAATAAAGCCATGGATAATCCATCAGCAATAAGATTGGCAAATCCTAAAATGAGAACAATGCCACTGGAGATAGAGACCCCGGCAACACTGCAAAAGTGGTGATAATCCCATCAAGCCCCCCATAAATAATACTTTTTATATATTTCCCCTGCTCTTTTTTATGCGCTTCAGGAGGCTGCTGTTGATGCGCATCTTGCATTAAAGTAATATCATTGTTTTTAAATGCAGCCCTTGCTTTCTTTACATCACGGGTTGGCATCTTCTTCCTTTCTTCACTATATAGATTTCCAGAAATTAACTTACAGTAAGAATGCTCCGATGAAATAATGATAAAGTAGACAAATTCTCCTTATGTATGTATAGTGTTATGAGTTTCTATAAATCTTAATACTTTACGCGGGAGGC
>JAUWIR010000498.1 GCA_030605265.1 Pseudomonadota bacterium
GGAAAAACTTGACACTTTAACATATCATCTTCATGGTAAATTAAAAAGTGTAAACTGGCTAATGATGGATGCCTTTTATTATCTCTAAAAATAAGTATCAAGCCCACTGGATTTCTTGTTGCCACAAGGTAATTAACTAATTGTACTTCATGGGCATTAATAATTCGTCTTACAAACTTTTTCAAACTTTAACTCCAAAATAATCATATCATTCACAATAATATTAACAATAAATTCACCTACAATCTCATTTTTATAATAGACTGTAATGGGTTTTTGTGATTCCGCATTAAGGCCGCATTTATACAATCATGTTTATCCTGTTATCCTGTCAAATACTTTTTTTTACATTAGTTAATCTAAAAATCTAATTGCACAGGTTGAAAATTATTGTAGGTGGCTGATCGGATAAACTGATTTCTAAACCCGCTTCAATAAGTCATTTTTTTTATCAATATTTTATTCATACTTTCATCCCCAAAAAAAGACTTGGGTTTTTCAATACAGATAAATTTAAAAAAATACGAGAAGAGATTATTCAAATTTTTTATAGCTAATTTTTAATATTTAATGATACCGAAAAAGATAATATTTAAATTGTGGGATTATAAAATTTTGGGATTGTGGCAGTATTTAATGGAACTGTAAATGGAGACCTTTACGATTATTGATGGTGGTGTGTAAAAAAGGCTTATAAGGTTTAAATAAGGCAAAAGAATAAGTCAATTTATAAAAAAATAGAGGGCGCCTAAGATGGATTCGATGGATTCAAAAATTTTTAAGAAGAAAAAAAAGTACAAATGCATTGTTTTGATAATAGTTTTTTTATTGATGGGATTAATAATACATCCTCGATCAGGAAATGCTCAAGATAATACATTTAAAGAAATCCAAGAGGCCGTAAAGGCCCATAGTGCAAATTGGTTTGCAGGTGTAACTTCCATGTCGAAACTTACTCTCGGAGGCAGGCAAGCAAGATTAGGTTATCTCTATTTGGAAAATGTTACACTGTTAAAACAAATGGGTATAGGTGATCAAGTGAACCTTGAAACAGATTTGCCGGAAAAACTTGATTGGCGAAGCTACAATGGGAAAAATGACTGCCCGGGTATTTCTGAAATTGAAGGCGAATTGGTCCAAATTCAAGATTGGGATTATGCCGGTGGTAGTCCGAATTCAACTGACATAAAGGCTATAAAGAATGCATTGCTGGAGGGCCCTGTTTCTACTTGGATGACAGTTTTTACTGATTTTTATTACTATGCCGGAGGAATTTATGAGTATGTTTATGGGGAAGAAGAGGGGGCCCACACAGTCACTATTATTGGCTGGGATAATACGACTTCTCCTCCTTGTTGGATTGTGAAAAATAGTTGGGGTACGGATTGGGGAGAGTCGGGATATTTTCGAATTAAAATGGAGAATAACGAGGCCAACATCGTCCCTGGTACCTGTTACCCGAAAGTAATGCCTCAGGTAGGAGACGGCACACTAAATTTTACCTTTGAGGGATCACCCACCTATAGTTTGGTCCCTCCTCTTACAGTAAGTTTTGTTGGTCAAAACGTAAATCCTGCTGATAACCTTGTATGGGGCTGGCAGTTTGATTTTGGTGATGAAACAGATACAACTATTTATACCCTAAATAATCCAGTGAAAGTCAAACATACCTATACCTCCTGTGGGAACTATACAGTCACAGTAACAGGGATGGATGAAAATTATGCAACTTCAGTAGTTACCAAAACTGATTACATTAATTTATGCATTGAAGAACCTCAACCTCCAACTCAATTTGTTTGGCTAAAGGTTTATAATCAGATGTTTACTGACCAAGAGTCAGAAAATATCCTTTCGATACTTAGACGCTTTCGTGATGAAATCCTCATGGCGGATGACCAAGGGAAAAAATTGGTTCACCAGCTCTATGAAGAACATTCCTCGGAACTTATGAGGATTTTTTTAACCCATCCAAGATTGGCCAAACAGGGGGCCTCAATTATTAAGGAAAATTTGACTTGTTTAGTGAGTGTGCTTAATGGAGAGAGAATAACTGTTAATCCATTAAACATTTTAAAGATCAAATCCTTGCTCGATGAAATTAGCTCTATTGGCAATCCTGAATTGAAAGAGTATATCGGGGCTGTAAAGCAAGTAATGGAGGAGGGAATGGCCGACTGGGGAATAAATGTTAATGATGAAACGTGGAAAGAAAGACCAATTTTGGAAAAGTATAAAGGATCGGGTTCGATCACAAGGCCCAAATTAAATAATGTTAAAAGGAATTGGAAAAATAGGCAGCACCTCTTTAAGGGTGACTAAAATTATTCTCGAAATTATTTAAATTAAGGGCAATTTTTTAAACTTGATCATGGATAGAAGCGTAAATTTTAACCTATTATAAAAATTTTTTCAATTTCAAACAATTAGAGGAGGTGCTGAGATAACTATGAGAATAACTAAAAGACGGCAAATTATTTAATTTATTCTTAAAGTAAAGCAGAATTCAACAAAAGGAGACAAAGGTGGTTATAAAAATTTTAAATAAGAGATGGAAAGGTAATGTAAGTTTCTTAATATTCATATTTCTTGTTTTCTTTATGTTCATTTTGCATGCTCGAACAGGAAATGCGCAAGATACTATAATTGAAGAAATCCAGCAATCCATAGGAAGCCACGGAGCAAATTGGGTTGCAGGAGAAAGTTCTCTATCAAAGCTTACACTTGAACAGAGATTGGCCAGAATAGTCGACCTTAAATTGATAGATTTCATACCCTTCAAGAAAGCTGAAATTAGTGATGCTAAGGAGCATACAGAGACAGATTTGCCGTTAAAATTTGATTGGCGGAACTACGATGGCCAAAATTGGGTAACACCTGTCAGGGACCAGGGACATTGTTCTTCTTGCTGGGCACACAGTTGTATAGCAGCAATTGAGTCAAGAGTTATGATCAAGAGCGGCAACGCTGATTTATCCCCTGATTATTCGGAACAGTATCTGATTTCATGCTCCTTTGCAGGGACGTGCTTGACAGGTGGTCGTGATGACTATGCTTTTGAGTTTATAAGAAACTTTGGATTGGCTGAGGAAACTTATTTCCCCTATCAAGCAGCCGATACACTCTGTATCCCTTCAAATCTAGACTTTGAGATCGGATTTATAAAAATTCAGGATTGGGATTATGTAGGCGGCAGTTGGGACTCAACTGACGTAAACAAAATAAAAACGGCATTATTGGAGGGGCCGCTTTCTACTTGGATGACAATATATACTGATTTTTATTACTATAGTGAGGGAATTTATGAGCATGTATATGGACAGGAGGATGGTTCTCATACGGTGACTATAATAGGTTGGGATGACACTACCGCACCTCCTTGCTGGATTGTAAAAAACAGTTGGGATACTGATTGGGGAGAAGAGGGATATTTCCGCGTTAGGATGGGGGCTAATGAGGCCAACATCGACCTTGGCACATCTTATCCTCAAGTAGCACAACCAGCATCTGCCGGGGCAAGTAAGTTTAGTGTAGAACCATCTACCGGATTTAGGTCAATAACAACATTTATGTTTAGCACTGAACTGGAGGCAGAGTTTATTTTATGGGACTTTGGTGATGGGAATTTTGGAGTAGGGCAGCAGATACACCATACTTATCCAATAGGTGGGAATTTTACTGTAAAAATGTACTCAGAGATGGACCTCCAAGATACTGCTACTATTAAAGTAATCCCACTTACCTGGTTTGGTACTTATAATAATATGTTCAGTGGTCAGGAGGCAGACACTATCATTTCGCTCCTAAGAGGTTACCGGGATGAAATTCTCATGGCAGATCCCCAAGGGCAAAAATTGGTTTATCAACTCTATGAAAACCACTCTAC
>JAUWIR010000117.1 GCA_030605265.1 Pseudomonadota bacterium
AGAAATCATGATGGGTATCGGTTTTTGAGGCAGCTTATCATTACAAAGAGGGGGATGCTTAATTTAGCAAAAAGGCCAACTCCGGATAAACATGATTTTTAAATCCAGTTAATCAAAAAGATTTATCACAACCTGAAGAAGGTTATATGGAATAGAGAGAATTGACAGAACAAATTATGAATTATTAAAGCCCATGAAGTATAATTAGTTAATTACCTTGTAGCAACGAGAAAACCAGTGGGCTTGATACATAATTTTGGAGAAAATAAAGCTGAGATCAAACATAAAGTCAAAGATTTAAATGATAGACAGGATTAAAAATTATCTTGTCAATCCTGTTATCCTGTCTACATGAAAATCTAAACTTGACACTTAGATTTTCAATGATACAATATTGAGCATGATTAAACGCCCGGAATTTATCAAAGATATAAAAACTAATTTAAAGTCCAATCCGGTGGTTGCCCTTTTGGGACCTCGTCAATGCGGGAAAACCACTCTGGCACACATTATCGCTGAAGGCTACCCACATTGCGAGTTCTTTGATCTGGAAAATCCTCTTCATTTAAGCCGCCTTTCAACCCCAATGCTGGCTTTGGAGCCTCTCACCGGGTTGATAGTCATAGACGAAATTCAGCGCAAACCCGAGTTATTCGAACTGATTCGTGTGCTGGTAGATCGTCCTGACAATAAAGGCAAGTTTCTTGTCCCGGGAAGCGCATCACCCCAATTGGTTAAAGGCACTTCAGAGTCACTTGCCGGTCGCGTGGCCTTTGTCGATATGGCTGGTTTTGATCTTGATGAATTAGAACATAACACCCTCGATAGATTATGGAACCGTGGTGGATTGCCTCGCTCATATTTAGCTGATGACGATAGTATTAGTTATTCATGGAGACAGGATTTTACTCGCACCTATCTTGAACGAGATATACCTCAGGTGGGGATAAGTATTTCAGCCCCGACTTTTCGACGCATTTGGACGATGATTGCCCACTATCATGGGCAGATTTGGAATGGGGCGGAATTCGCTAGGGCGCTGGGGACCTCGGAACCGACTGTTCGGCGCTATCTTGATATACTATGTGGCGCCTATATGGTCAGGGCCTTACAGCCGTGGCATGAAAATCTGAAAAAACGCCAGGTCAAATCACCTAAGATCTATTTGCGTGATACCGGCTTGCTTCATACACTCCTCTCCATTGAATCATACCGGGACCTTCAACTACACCCAAAACTGGGGGCTTCATGGGAAGGATTTGTTATTGAGCATTTATGCAGGAAAATAAAAACCAGAGACATTTATTTTTGGGCTACGCATACAGGCGCTGAACTTGACCTTCTTGTCTTTAAACATGGGCTAAGATACGGCTTTGAACTGAAATATGCTGATGCTCCTTCCATGACAAAGTCAATAAGGATAGCCATAAAAGATTTGCAGCTTTCCAAAGTTTTCATTATTTATCCTGGTAAGGATTCATACGCAGTAGATAAAAGTGTTCAAGTGATTCCAATGAGTTTCAAATTAAGCTTTTGAAACACTAAGTTCTCTCGGTCCCGAAGATAACCTAATAAGGGCTTACATTAAGCTGTTAAGTTGATAAGCTGATAAGCCGCATAAATAAAATGAAAATTCCTATGCTTTCAAGTTAAAAAATGAAATCAGCTTCCCCTATCTTAAACTTACAGGGCTGAAATTGGAATATTTGTTGAATTTCGGTGAAGCTTTAATGAAAACCGGCATTACCCGTATGGGTAATTGACTTGAAGAGACCAAGTAAGAAGTCTTTGCGCTCTTGGCGAGAAAACAAAAAAGTCGAACAATGCGTCAGACTTGGCTAGAAAAGAACGCCTCAAATTTTTTTTGCTTCTCCAGATTTTATCAATGCGTGCCGGGTTAAAACAGGCCCAACTATTTCTGTAATAATAGTTGTTGCCAGAAGAACATTGATGACCAGTGTAGCTAAATCGCCGGCCATAGCGCCATAAATTTGCGGGTTGAAATCTTGATAGATAATCATTGCCAAGCCGACGGCAACACCGATCTGGGAAATTAGCCCAAAACCCAAATATTTTTTCACCACACTTTCCGCTGAGGAAAGAAAACTTCCCAGACTGGCCCCCATGACTTTCCCTAAAATTCTCACTCCTGTATAGACAAGGCCCAACAACCCTATTTTGGGAATCAAAGCAATATCTAAACGTGTGCCTGCTAAAACAAAAAACATATCATAAATTGGCGGGGTAAGTTGGCTGATAAGGTGAAAGCTCTTTCTTGAACTACTCATACCCATATTGGAATAGCAAGCTCCCAGGGCCATATTAGCTAATAACAAATCTAAATGCAGTACCCTGGCCAAACCTCCGGTCAATAAAATCATTCCTACTGAAAGAATAAGCAATTCAGGTTGACCCTTTACTCTTTTGGCCCACAACGTCAGAATGATTCCCGCACCCACTCCGAGAAGAAGAGCGCCAACGATCTCCTTTAAAGGCACCCAAAAAGAATGGAAAAAAGTGCACTGCAGGCCATTCACCATAAAGACCTTGGCTATGGAGGAAGCAAAACCATACAGCATCAAAGCAATAGCATCATCAATGGCCACAACAGAGATCAAGGTGGTAGTTAAGGGACCTTTTGCCTGGTATTGATTTATCACCATTAGGGTGGCTGCCGGGGCCGTAGCCGAGGCTATTGCCCCTAAAATCAGCGCAATATGCACCTTTTTGGTCATAAAATACATGCTTACAGATACCAGGATAAAGGCGCCTAATGCCTCAAATAGAGAAATGAGGAGAATACTTTTTCCTAATTGTTTGAGGGTCTTGATATTTAACTGACCGCCTATTTCAAAGGCAACAAACCCGAGGGCCAAACTGGTAATAAGAAGGATCTGTCCTAATTCTCCATCACCTATAACCCCCGACACAGATTTGCTAAGAACAACCCCGGCAATTACATAACCAGCCACAACGGGAATTTTACATTTATCCAATAGGCTTCCAAGGAGGAACCCGGCAAGTGTAGCTATACCAACAACTAAAATAGGGTCCATAATCGTTCTACATCTCGGTTTTTAGGTGGATCGTAACTACTCAAAATCCATTGGTACTTTGAGATCATTATTTATTGCTTCATTTATTAATTTCAATTGTTCGAATTTCTTCTAAGATCTTATCCGGGCTTGTGGCTGTTAACAATGCCTTTCTAAAAGATTCTTTTCGCAAAAATCTGTCAAAACGAGCCAGAATTTTCAGGTAATGATTTAAACCTCTATTTTCAGGAGTACCCATAACAAAAATAAGGTGAACCGGCTTTCCATCTATGGAATCAAACTCTATTCCTTTTTCCGATCTCCCAAAGGCGATGAGGAAATTCTCCACAGCATCTGTTCTGGCATGGGGCAAAGCAATCCCGTTTCCTATCCCTGTTGACCTTAATTCTTCTCTTTTGAAAATATCCTTAATAAATGTATCAAAATTCACTATTTCAGGGCTTTTTTTCAGTAAAGAGGCAACTTCCTTTATGGCATTCTCTTTATTTTGTGCTTTTATTTCCAATACTATCTGCTCTGCAGTAAGATACTCTCCCATTCTTATCCCGGATGCGCCATTTTTTTCAGTATTTAGCTTCTCCTCCAGGGATCTAATCTCATCAAAAGGGGCCAGGCAGATATATCCTTTTTCTTCAACATTCTCCCACCTTAATTCCGAACTATTTTCCATCTGTTCCAACAAATAATCGACCGTCTTTTTATTTTTCACTATTGAAATCAGAGCATCATCATACTCTTTTGATAATCCGCCGGATCGGATTACTGCTGAACTCACCCGGTCACCAAGCAATGCTGTTCCTATTCCCTTTCTGGTAATAATGGTAGAATCATTAACACTCTTTTTAAATAAAGAAAGTAAAGCGTTAAGATAATCTCGTTTTTTATGCATAACGATCATTAGCATACTTTTAACTCCCGGTTTTTGAAACCCATGTTAAATAAATCTATTGATTTCAGGCATCCTTCATTTCTTAATTTACACTTTTTTATTTCACCAGCTCATCAGATGGTTCATTAAGCTATTAGGATTATTATCTCATCAGCTTATCAGTTGCTGTTGTATTGGATAAATTCCTTCTCTTTCAATTTCTAATAATACTTTTAGTATTTCAGTATTAGAATTTGCAGGGAAAAATTTTTTCACTACTTCCTTTTGATTCAAGACCTTGGAAACTTTTGCCAAAAGCCTTAAATGAACACAAATATCAGGAGCGCATATCATGAAAAACAATTGCACCTTTTTATTGTCCGGCGCTCCAAAGGGTATCCCTTTTTCCGAGCGACAAATAACAATATTCGGTTTTTGAAATAACTCTTTGCTGGGATGGCGTGGATGAGGGAGGGCAATACCGTCCCCTACAGCCGTGCTTAACATCTCTTCCCTCTTTAATAATTCTTCATATAAAACCTGAGCTGAAGGAGTTAACCCAGCTCCTTGGGCAATTTTGGCAATAGCCAGAAGAATTTCTTCCCGATTTTGTGATTGCAGATCTAAAGCAATGAGTTCAGGACTGGTAAGTCTTGATAAAGGAATGATTCTTTCCGCTGTTCTAATCAGCGAGTCAAGGTCATCATTGGAGGAGGTTATAATATTTTCCTGTAAATAATTGTCAATGGCCTCAAGATGAAAACGCCATTGATTTCCCACCTTTTTTCCAGGCAATTCACCATTTTGGGCCATTTTGATTATTGTTTTCTCATTCAACTTTATATACTCCGCCAATTCCTTTGTGGTCATTACCTTTTTATTTTCTGCCATAAAGCCCCTCTTTTTACCTTATATTAACTCAAACTAACTTAGTTACCTTTAAAATACTAGGATAAATGTATTAAGTCAAGGCTTATTATCCCCTTTGGCAGCAATTTTCACTTTAACATGGTTTGGATCTAAGTAACAATTTTTCACCGCAAGAACCCAGAGTTCGCAAAGAGAATATAAGAAAAACTCTGCGTTCTTGTAAATTATATTTTTTTTAAAACAAAGGTTCCCTAACAGAATTGCCGGTTACTTTTTTTCAAGGAAGGTTCATGTAATGAGGCTGTTTATAAAGATATGAGGGGGAATCTTATTCCTTGCTTTTTAATTACATCATATACTTAAACTTCAAAAACCTGACCAAGGAAAAAATTGGGAAATCAAAGACAGGAATGATACCCAGTAGGGATTGGGATTGGTATCAGGAAAATTTACGCCATAATAAAAGCGGGGAACAAAGTCATCAAGTCTAAAAGGTCTATTCGAGGAAAAAGAATCAAAGGATGAAGAACAGCTTGCTCCTGTTTGTGAAGAAAAGGGGAGCAGGGATTGTGTGCTTTGCCTTTCCTCCAGACTATGAAAGAATATGTGAGGCATAGTTTTATCTCCTTTATTACTAACACTTACCAAACCTTTATCAAAAACCAAACCTTTATCAAAACTATCTTGGGTTCGGAATATTTTGATTTTCTATCCACAGGATTTAAAAAAAATTCCCTTACCAAAAAGGCACCAAGGCATGAAGAAAATTACGACTGTTCCAAAAGTTGACAAACTTAAAAAATAATCCTATATTTTATTAAATTAATCTCAGCAGTAATAAAAAAGCTAAAACAGGGAAAAATATTCCAGGCACTCTTTAAGTATTAATAAAAAACAAAAATTAAAAAAACAAGGTGGCTTAATGACACTGAGCGATTTAATTGTCAACTATCTGGAACAATTTGGAGTAGAATACGTTTTCAGTATACCAGGCAGCCCTCTTGGCCCCCTCTATGATGCTTTGTCACGCAGCGAAAAAAGGGGCGGCCCGAAAATAGTCCTGGCTTATGAAACTAAAGATCGTTTTAGAACCTATATAGTAAAAAGGGCGGTTATACTGCCTTTAATCCTGTATATTTTCCCCCTGCAAGGAGAAATCCTTTAAGAGGTTCTTTTTTTAGTTGAGAAAGTATTGATTTGATTTTATTACGTATGTGGTGATCAAGGCTGTTGTATTGCCTATGAGCCTTACTCGATAGAAAAACAGTGTAACTCACTTTAAATCCTCAAGAGGAATACTCTGGCCTGCTTGGTGTTCTTTCCATGCCTCATCTTTCATTTTGCCTAAAGCTTTGGCATAATCTTCATTTACAGCAAAAAATAGCCTTTCTTTTTCTTCCTCACTGAGGCTTTTTACTGTCTCCACAATTTTTTCAAAGGACAAATCCAAAGTAATCCGGGGCATATTTACAATTCCTTAATATTTAGTATTAGCAATAATGTTTTCCATTTGATTGGACTATAATAGCCTTTTTTACATTTTTTTAATGGCACTTCTTTCTTCTTTATTTAGTTCCTTAAATTTTTCAAATTATTCAACAAATTCAAAATCTATTATTTTTATTATATCATTTCTTGGAACATTATCATAAAGAATATAATCAAAATCGGGAATCGGGGAAAAATCCGGAAACGAAGGCATTCTACGATTTCATCTTCAGAAGGGCTAAAATACTACTGAATACTTAGCTTAGGGAGCTCGCTATAAAAAAATAGAAAAAGGCATACTTGCTACATGGGCGAAGATCATTGTAGCTTTTGTAATATTGACAAGAAGTATATTTAAATTTATAATCTCTATTAATTAATATAATAAAGATAAAATTAACTGTTAGACTTATAAAAACAGAGGCATAAAAAATAGCTCAATCATTGATATTTAATTCTAGGGATGAAATGGATGTCCCGATATCCTGCCTGGATAGTCTGATTAACGGCTAAGATTTCTGATAATTATTATGAAAAAAATATAATAACCTATTAGAAGGAATATTCTCGTAGCAGAAAGATACGGGAATTGAATTTAAGGTGGTATAGAAATGGCAAGAGCAGATATATTAATTAGTTTAGTTCAATCAGCAAATCGGAATGATATGGTTTCCTTTCGTAAATCTGTTGAAAGTTTAATTGCAGATGAACGAGCAAAAAAACACAACATTCTAGCTGATAGATTGGCTAAGTCTATTTCTGAAAACGGAAATGGCCATAAAAATGGCGCCGCCATTCGCTCCAATGGAAATGCAAAAGATTTGGTTTTTGAGGTTGTGCCTCAAAAACAATTTGATGATTTAATTATCGAAAAGCAAACCCTGAAAATATGTAAAGATTTAATTGAGGAACAACACAGAGCCGATTTACTCCGTTCTTATGGTTTAGAACCGCGTAATAGAATTCTATTAACAGGTTCCCCCGGAAATGGCAAAACCAGCCTTGCAGAAGCCATCGCCACCCACTTAATGTATCCTTTCTTTGTTATTCGTTACGAAAACTTAATCGGCAGCTATTTAGGGGAAACAGCCTCTCGCCTTAATAATGTGTTTAATTATATAAAAACACGAAATTGTGTACTTTTCTTCGATGAATTTGATACTATCGGAAAAGAAAGAGGCGATACCAAAGAAACAGGTGAAATAAAACGTGTTGTAAGTTCTTTACTTCTTCAAATGGATAGACTCCCAAGTTATGTGGTGGTTATTACTGCAAGCAATCATCCTGAACTTCTCGACCGTGCTGTCTGGCGTAGATTCCAATTAAGACTCAATTTGGAAAAACCTGATAAACTCCAAATTAAATCTTTTATTAAAATGTTTACAACAAAAACAGGCGTTAAATTTAACTATAGCATTAAAAAATTTACTGAAGAATTGTCAGGTTATAGCTATTCTGAAATAGAAACCCTTTGTACTGATATATTGCGCCAAGCAATTTTGCGCCATCAGGTAGATAATATAAAAGATATAATTACTGAAAAATTAAAACAGTGGAAATCAAGATTTGTGATTGATACTGAGCAAAAATTTTCATAAAATGCCGGAAAAACCTCTATTAATATTTCCAGAACATTCAACCACCCTTCGTGAAATAAAAAAAACACCATATGGTGCACCGTCTTATCACTTTCCAAAATTTTCAGAGCAAAAAGATAGACTTACTAAGCTATTTGAATCTATGCAACAATCTTTTATAGTTGATATAGCAGACGGCCTTGAACCTGAATACGTATTAGTAATAGAGACTGTTGGTCGGATTGATGACTTTCAAAGAGCAGTGAGGGGTATTGAAGGCTTGGAATGGTTAGCGGAAATTGATGAGGAAACTATTGAACCGGATGATTATTTTTATCAAGATTGTGAAATAAAAAAGTCAGTTTTCTCTCAAAAGATAGAATCTATTAATAGAAAACAGTCCTCTCAAATATGGGTGTTGCTCAGAGAAAAAGGCTTTATTGACACTACAGGGTTTTTAGAAGATAAAAACATTAGTGAGTTTGAACAATTTATCCCTGCTGAGTTTTCTGAACACAGCGAAGAAATAATACAGATTATAAAAGATGCATCTACTGCCGGCCGCTCACTGCCATTAAGCGGTCGACTTTTCCTCAGTATGAGGAACAATCAAGCTATCGATAAGTTACTAAGTTTATGGAATCAATGGGATTCAAGTGATAAAAAATTGCCCAGACCATACGGTAAATGGACTGAAATATTTAAACAGATAAAAACCATCAGAAAGTGGGATATCCAAGACCGGATTCGGGACACTGGAATAATTGATTTTTGGAAAGAGGAAATAAAATTAAAAGAAGGAACTGCTTCTAAAATAGCCTTTGAAATCGAACTATGGTACAGAAATGACCAAGATCTAAGAAATAGAATACAAACTGAGATTATAAATCTTATTTCTAATGAGAAGGGGCATATTATAACATCCTGTACAATAAATGAAATTCGATTTCACGCACTTAAAGCAGAATTGCCGCCGGAAAGTATTGAAAAGGTCATTAATCATGAAGATACCAATATCTTTTCAAGTAATGAGGTTATGTTTTTTCGGCCTACCGGCCAATGCAGGGTTGAGTTATATCCGGATGGAGTAAAAGGAGATTTTGAAACAGGGAATGTTGAAGGGGAGCCGGTTATTGCCATACTTGATGGAGTGCCCTTTGTAAAACACAAACTTCTTGAAAATCGCTTAATTCTAGATGACCCTGATGATTTTGAAAGTGCTTATCAGGCGAACGCAAGAAAACATGGCACTGCAATGGCCTCTCTTGTTTGCCATGGTGAATTAGATGCTCAGGAAAAGCCACTTCAAAGGCCGGTTTATTTTAGGCCAATAATGAAGCCGGATGCCGATGACTTTGTTAACAATCCGCCGGTTGAAACCATCCCCAAAAAATATTTCATGGAAGATCTAATTGAACGTTCTGTTCGAAGGATATTTGAAAGGGATAGTAGTGAAGATGCGGTTGCACCAACCATAAAAGTAATAAATCTGTCAATTGGTAATACATCAAAAATGTTTTTTAATCAATTAAGTTCCCGTGCAAAACTATTAGACTGGTTATCCTATAAATATCAAGTACTTTTTTGTGTTAGTGCGGGTAATATAAACACAGCTATTGATCTCCAAAAAAACAGCACTGAACTGCATTCTCTTTCGAATGATGAATTGCTGTGTCATACGATATTAAAAATCCATCAAGATATCCGTAACAGAAAATAATAGCACGTTATATCGGCTTTGGCATCCCAAATAATTTTCGTGTACTTGAATGTAATCATTCAGGCCCCTCACCCCAACCCTCTCCCCAGCGGGGAGAGGGAGCTGAAAATATCATACTCCCGGATTTCCTTTACGTCATCTTTGGCCTGATTATAGTCCATGCAAAAGAATATTTTTAAAAAATCCTTGTAGTTTCCAATAAACACTTCTC
>JAUWIR010000185.1 GCA_030605265.1 Pseudomonadota bacterium
AGGAGTCATGCCCGTCGAAAAGGAAGACCAGGCAACCGGCGAAATAGCCGGGCAGGTAGTGCGGAGTTGATGAAAACTCCCTTCCTTCTCTAAAGAAGAAAAATTTGGCAGCATACCCCGTTGCATAAAATCTTCCGCTAACTTAGGATCTAACCCGTCAAGCCCGATTACCACCACTTTTTTGGTTTTTCTGTGGGAATTACTATCAAAATATTTTCGATATTTAATCTTTCTTTTAAAACACTGGTAAAGAAAGCGTAATGGCCAAAAAAGAATAATAAAAAAAGCTAAAAGAAAAGTAACCACAAAAATAAAAAAGGAACTAAAAAAAGCTATCCCTGCACCAGGCCCAATATAAGCTAAAACATCAGGTGCAAATGGAGGAAAGGATAAAAAGGCGATTATTAAAAAGAGGCTGAGAAAAATTTGTTTTTTCTTCACAGATTGCTCGTTTCTCCTTTAATTAAGGTTGTATGAACGATTTTTATTTCATATTTCCATTTTTTTAGGGACCACCACAATTCCTGAATCAGTCATTGTATATTTTTTAGCATCCTCTTCCAGATTATATCCTATGGTAGTATTTGACGGGATAATGACCCCTTTATCAATAATTGCTTTTCGAATACGAGAATATCTGCCGACCTCAACCCCCTCCATTAAAACTGATTTGTAAACATATGAATAGCTGTGAATATATACATTCTGAGAGAGAACTGAATTTTGTACGCGCCCGCCACTCAAAATACAGCCATCCGAAATTAAAGAATCTATAGCTACTCCAAAACGAGGCTCATGTCGCTCTCCATCCCCAAATTCTTCTGCAAATACAGTTTTTGCCGGGGGAGCTTGAATATGATGGGTGCGAATTGGCCAATCTCTATCATAGAGGTTAAAAAGAGGGTTCACAGAAACTAAATCCATATTTGCTTCCCAATAGGCATCAATCGTTCCTGCATCTCGCCAATATTTGGCCTTCTTTTTTTTATTTTCATCCTTAAAGTTATAGGCAAGAACTGTTTTTTTTGAAATAGACCTGGGAATAATATTTTTCCCAAAGTCATGCTCTGAATCCTTCCAGGCATCCTCTTTTAAAACCTCCTGAAGCACTTCAGTTCTGAAAACATAAATCCCCATTGATGCATAACAGTGGCCTGAATCATGGGGAAGAGTTTTGGGGTAATCCCGGGGCTTTTCCTGAAAGCCAGTGATTTTATTCTGTGGATCAATTTCTACTATGCCAAAATGAGAAGCCTCCGATTTATCTACCTCTATTACACTCACGGTAATATCTGCTTTATTTTCAATATGAAAGCTTATCATCTCTGCATAATTCATTTTATAAATATGGTCCCCGGACAAGATGAGCACATATTCGGGTTTTCCTTCATCAAGAGTATAAAGGTTTTGATAAATAGCATCTGCTGTTCCCTGATACCAGTGTTCATCAATTCGTTTCTGAGGAGGTATGGAAATAATGAATTCTCCAAGCTCCGGAGAAAAAATATTCCATCCCATACGCAGATGACGGGCCATGGATTCATATTTATATTGGGGCAGAATATAAATTCTGCGAAGATTTGAATTAAGGCAATTGCTTAAAGTTATATCAATAATTCGATAAATTCCCCCAAAAGGCACGGCTGGTTTAGCCCGATCCCGGGTTAAAGGATAAAGCCTTTTCCCCTCGCCACCAGCCAAAAGAAAGGTTAATACTTTTTTTAAATCCACTTTAACCTCCTAATATCAAGACACAGATAAGTTGTTTTCTGTGTTAAAAATTGAAAAAAGTTAAATAATTTATCCCGGGTCTTGCTAGGGATATATAAAAGATGAAAGAAAACATTTTCCTTTATCTGATGAACTTTTCTCTAGCGCAGGTTTTTCATGTCCCTGGACTGAGACCTCTTTTTTCATCTCCTTGTTATCCGTATCATATACATAAACAATGTAGATATATTCTAGATCCGGATTGATATTATCATCTTCAAATTCAATTAGAGGATCGGTTTTTTCATCGGTATGTTCTATATCGGTCTTCGATTTCACTTCCTTAGGTGGAGCCGTGTCTCCCCTAATTTTTCTGTCTATTCTATAGGATTCGATAGTTTTTTCCACCCGAAAGGAAACCATGATACTCGTTTTATCTTTTGTATAAACAGCGTTTAAATCGTAGGGCGAAGAATATATCTCCGGTGTCTCAATCAAAAGAAAATCCGTCGAAGAAACCCCTGATTCATTTATGAATTTTAATTGATACTTATAAAGTGCGCTATCTAGAAGATTGGAGTTTACATCTTCAAATGTTGTTTTATTTGGATCTTCAGATGTATCCACTTCTCCTACCATTCTCTGATAATTTCGGTATTCTTGCTCAAGGCTTAAGCTTTCCCAAAGCCCGCCCCATATTTGACATTTATCAAAAGGATGTCCCTTCTCCCAGCTAAAACCTATTACCGGTCGTTCATCCCGAATGAAGCTTGAATAACTCACTTGCGGAACTGACTGAGTGCTTTTCTCTATAGACATGATATCAAGATCATAGGATCCTGGTGTTCCTTCTTTCCAAGAAATATTAATAGGAATTATAACTAATTTTGTATATGTAGGGTCATTTTGAAACGAATATTCATATTCTCCTTCTTGTCCCTCATTGAGAGGTATGCTTTGGGCTATCCCAAATTCAGGGGCAGAGCCAAATTTAGAGGAAGAATAAGAGGAATAAGAAGTAGTGGGAACAACTAAAACAGCAAAAGAGGCCCCATAGCCTTTAAAAGTAATATTAATCGATCCTTCCCCTGTGACTACCAGATAATGACAACTTAAAGGCGCTAAAATATCATCATATCTTATTTCTTGATTGGAAGAAAGAGGAAAACTAATTTCATGAAAAGGAAGGGGATAATAATTACCTTCTTCATAATCATAATTGGTATCTTGCCGTAGATTCGCTAATTTAAATTGGATAAACGACTCGGAAAGTGAATAAAGGCCTAGATTAACATTCTTAATTGAGTTATCAAAGGCCTTTAAAACAGTGTAGTTAGGATCTTGAGAATAATAATCAGTAATATAATAATCACTCATAACTATAGAACCGATATTAGTTAAGATAGTCTTAATCATAGACTTACCAAAATAATTGGCAATAAATTTTGCCCAAATTACCCCTCCATACTCAAAAAAAATCTTTTCAGTACCAATAACCTTAGAACGGCTATTTAAAGAATACTCAGGATAATCAAACCAACCTCTTTCTTTATAACCTCCAGTTTTTGTTACATTAAACACATAATATTCTTCTCCGCTGTTCCAACGACCATTATCATTTTCATCTGTAAAAGGCCACCCTAAATAATGATAATAATCATTTACCTCATTAAATATGTAATCTTCCATCCAAACAGCAGTGTTTTCCTCCCACCACACAGCTTCATTACCCGGGCATTCATTCCAGTGATCATGCCCTGCCTGGACTACATGGAAAAATTCATGAGCAGCCACCACTTTCATGAGCCCTACTTTAGACCCCTCCGGATCTTGATTCTTAATTTCTTCTTCTGAATAATTATAATCATTATCCACAAAAATGTAAGGTAAGCCTACATTCTGTGCTTCCGCCATTCCATAATAACTAATATCCATTACATATACTTCAACTTTTGCATCATTAACTATCTCATCAGGCATTTTATAGTTTAGACCCTTTATACCACTCCAAGCTTCCTCAAAATAGCCGGCAAATTTTTGCACAAAATCAAGCGTAGTCTTATGTTCTGAAGTATTGTCCTCAGTATAGAAGAATATAAAATGAGAAGCTTCGGAACCAACACTCTCATAGGTTTTTACATTAGCACTTCCATAATATTCAGATAAATTATCAGAGGGACGGTAAAGAATATATCGATTTTCCGGATAGAGCAAATCACTTAATTCGCGGGCCTTTCTTAATAAATAGGTACCACATTTCCTGTCTGAAGAATATGAATTCCCTATAGATCTAAAAAGGTTTTTAGATGACGGACGAAATACTCGAGATATCTCCTCATTGAGTTGCTCTTGAACAGTGCCGGCCGCGAGTTGATAATTTATACAATTAATGAGAAAAAACAGCAAAATAATTACTAGACATTTTTTTTTCATATCTTTAATTATCGGTCACTATTCAGTCGGGCATTATTCAGTTGGTAATAGTGTAAATTTAACCTCAAGGAAGCTATCGTATTTGTTAGGGGGGTAAAAGTTTTAATAAAACTTTTGTATTCTTCTTATTAATTCACTTCTAATCTAAAATTTTTTGATGGTTTAAAATTGACCACTTTTCGGGCAACAATTTCAGCTTCCACGCCTGTCCGAGGGTTCCTTCCCATCCGGGAATTTTTTTCGCGCACACGGAATTTTCCAAATCCACGCAGCTCAACTTGTTCCCCTTTGGCCAAAACATTTTTTACTGTTGAAAAAACAGTCTCAACAACCTCTTTGGCCTGTTTATGGGTGAGCTTTGATTCAGACCATACCCTTTTAATAATATCCTCCTTAGTCATCAGCTTCTCCCTAAATTAAGATACGTATGAAAAAGGCTTAAATCAAAACTAATTTAAAAGCATTTGAATTTTCATTTTATTCATTTAGCTTAACAGCTTAACAGCTTAACAGCTTAACAGCTTAATTTAAGTTATAGCAAGTTATTTTAACTTGTCAAGTATCTTCATATTTATTAATTTTTCTCTTATTCCTTCAAAAAGATAAAAGGAAACAGACTCCTCATTTTGCAATTTGTACTTTTCATTTTGCACTTTTCATTTACAAGTACCTGCTATAATAGGCTTGATTTGTTATTCCGGGTGTGACATAATTTTACAAAATGTATTATTATTAAATAGTTAGCATATTTTTAGAAAATGAAAAATTTACGCTGTAAAATATTTTATCTTATTTTTATTTATTTATTTACCGTCTGCTGGAGTAAAGCGGCCGCAAAATCCCCGTCCTTTCGGTCCCCCTGTCCCAAAAATCAGTCTATTTCAATACCAAAAACCTATGATACTGATCCGCAGGGATCGTTACAGGAAACCGCTCTTTTAGCTCTCCTTTTTTTTCAAATAGGTATCTCACCTGCAGATGGTGATCGTTGCCCTATGTACCCCTCTTGTTCTCAATATGCTAAAGAGGCGATTCAAAGGTATGGGGTTTTTCAAGGAATAATAGTAACAGCCGAAAGACTTTTGCGCTGTGGCAGGGAAACAGATTATCCTCTTATTGATTTTAACGGCAGACTTCGTTACTATGACCCTCTTCTAAATAATATTTTATGGAAATGAAATGAATATAAATACTGCCAATAAATTGACCCCTATGTAGAATCATCCTCATTCCTTTTTTGGTGATCCTTTTGATGCAACGCTGTTTTAAAATCTCTTTGTTTGTTTTTACTATTGCCAGCTTGACGGATGCACTAGATGGATTTATCGCTCGAAAATGGAACCAAAAAACAAGGTTGGGGACTTTTCTTGATCCAATGGCCGACAAAACGCTCCTGGTCTCTTCTTTTATTACCATGGCCGCCCTCCACCTTTTGCCCGGTTGGCTGGCAGTTGTTACCATATCTCGTGATTTAATTATTGTTCTTGGTTCTCTGATTGTATATATCTTAACAGGGAACCTTAATTTTTTTCCGAACCTATTAGGTAAGGCAACAACAATGGTTCAGATCCTCACTATTCTCCTTGCGCTATTAGGAACCCTTTTCCAAGATCTTTCCCTCTGGATTACACTCTTTATCTGGCTTACAACGATCATTACCATTATCTCAGGTTTTCAATATATATATATTGGTATGGAAATGTTTAATGAAAATTCATAAAATCTGTTGGCAAAAAATATGTGGGGCGGTCTTATCCGGAATACTGTTGACTTTAGCGTTTCCTAATTTCAATCTATCCTTTTTGGCCTGGATAGGATTAGTGCCGCTTTTACTCATTTTAAAAAACAGTTCCCCAAGGTCCTCGTTTTTTCTGGGATGGATTTGTGGTTTGTTCTATTTTGGTGGTACTCTCTATTGGATTATCCACGCTGTTACCCATTATGGCCATATGTGCTTATGGAAAGGTATGCTGATTACTTTCGCTTTGGTGGCCTATTTATCTTTTTATATTGGCGGATTTTCCGCACTTTTTACCTGGCTAAGGGGAAGCCGGCCATTAGGTTTTCCTGAACTTTTACTTGCCCCTTTGATTTGGACCTGCATGGAATTTTTTCGGGCGCATTTTTTAACGGGTTTTCCTTGGTCTTCTCTGGGTTATTCTCAATCTTTTCACCTAACTTTTATCCAATTTGCCGATATAACAGGGGTTTATGGGATATCCTTTTTTATTGTCTTTGTCAATGCTTGCCTGGCGGCTCTATGTGATATTCTTATTGTAAAAAGAGAAGTAAGAAATCCTTTCCTCTCACCTCTTGCAAAAAAACCTAAGGAAGGGCTTACCTGGTTGCACATTGTTTCCGCTCTTTTAATAACATTTGTGGTCATCAAAGGCTATGGTATTTAAAAACTGCACTTTTTTCAACCAAACTTAAACAGGAGCATTTCCCTTGGTCTAATTCAAGGAAATATCCTGCAAGAGGAAAAGTGGGATAGAGCTTTCCGGGAAAAAATATCTTCTATCTACAGTTCCTTAACACTTGAGGCATCTGAGGAAAATCCAAATCTCATTATTTGGCCGGAAACCTCAACTCCTTTTTGGAATGCTCAGAGAGGAGAATACCTTGAAAATATTTCACCACTTGCTCTGCTGGCTAAAACTCCCATGATTGTTGGAAGTCCGAGAATTGAATATGTTAATAAAATGCCTCATTTAAAAAATAGCGCTTTTTTTCTTTCCAGCAGTGGGAAAATTTTACAACATTATGATAAAATACATCTTGTTCCTTTTGGAGAGTACCTTCCGATGAAGAAACTGCTCTCTTATATGGGATCCGTGGTAAATGAAGTCGGGGAATTTTCCCCTGGTAAACAATTCACCCATTTTACTTTGGATGAAATTAAATTAAAAGAAGGCACAAAGGTTGAAACTGCACATAAAAAAAATGAAAATTCCTATGCTTTCAGGTTTGGTGTAGTTATCTGTTATGAAATTATCTTTCCTTCTCTTTTTCGAAAATTTATAAACCCTCAGACAGATTTTATGATTAACATAACTAATGATGCATGGTATGGAAAAACATCTGCTCCTTATCAACATTTTTCTATGGCTGTTTTCCGGGCAATAGAAAATGGAAGGGGAATTGTGCGTGTGGCCAATACAGGAATTTCCGGATTTATCGATCCCGTCGGGCGTATTGTGATAGCAACACCCCTTTTTTCCAGGACAGCCTTGGTCAAAAAATTTCCTCTCACAAAAATTTCTACCTTCTATTCCCTTTTTGGGGACTTTTTTTCTCAATCCTGTGTTATCCTTACAGTGCTTTTTTCTTTCATAACCTTATGGAGACAAAAAAATATATGGAAAAAACCTTAATAGTAAGGAGGAACAATCTACATGTTTGAAGAATATTGTATTGAATACCAAAAACTTAAAGTTAAAATAGACCATTTACGGGGGTGTCTTTGACCTGAGTGGAAAACGCCAAAGGTTGACTGAACT
This sequence comes from Pseudomonadota bacterium, assembly GCA_030605265.1. Taxonomy (GTDB): domain Bacteria; phylum SZUA-182; class SZUA-182; order DTGQ01; family DTGQ01; genus JAUWIR01. The sequence goes on from JAUWIR010000185.1 coordinate 7,644, forward strand.
GGAGAAACTCATGAGTTCCCCTACTTTCTGGAACGACAATGAGACTGCCCAAAAAATTCTCCAAGAGAGAGCTTCCATAACTGACTGGCTTGATGAAATTGATCAACAGAATAAAAAATTAGATGAACTTGAAGTAGCTATCGAATTGGGCAAAGAAACTCAAGATTCCTCTATGGAAGAAGAGATAAAGACAATTTTTCAGAATCTTACTGAAGAAATTGAAGAGCTGGAAATTCGTCTTCTTCTGAATGAAGAAGATGATCACCGAAACGCTATTG
>JAUWIR010000558.1 GCA_030605265.1 Pseudomonadota bacterium
ACAATTTTTTTTGAGTGACCATACAGTATACTTAAAATTTTATATAAAGTGTCAGATACAAATTCATAACTGGCCAGAGGGACTTTTATAATACCCTTCAATGATCCGGTTGAAAGACTTTCAACTAGGACCTTATCGATCCCATACCCATTCATGAGTCCGATTAAAACAGATTCACTATAAGGTATCCGGATAACGGATTCAGTGGAGGTAAATAGATTATTTAGCTCATTTAAAATTATGATAAATTTTGAAAGGGGTATGGGGTTAATGAAACTATCCAAGGTAAACTCGATTCTTGTAAAATTTTCTTCCATTATTTTTTCAGTAACTTTTAGATTACCATTTACATAAAGATTCATTTGCGCCCCTTCCCAATTAAGCAGTAACATTATTTTGTCACCAGTAACATCACTGATGTCTACTTTGGCAAAAAAAGTTCTTTTTGAGGGAGCGTCCAAGAAAATAATTAATTTTTTTTCAGGTATTTTTATGCATAAGAGCTGGATTCCAATGTCCATTTGTGGATTAAAAGTATAGGTATTATTGTTGTTTACCCAATCATGATGCTCATGAATTAACCAAAATGGCTTACTTCCTTTATCCTCTGAAAATCTGATCATTTTTCATCCTTCAGTTATTATTTAATCAAATGTTAAGAATTTATAACTATATCGTACCAAATGCTTTTCATAAAGAAAAAATTTGTTTATTTTCTATCCTTATTGACAAAGGGCAAAAAAAAATATTATCCTAACTGAATGATTATTATAAAAAATAAAGTTCATAACCGCCTTACATAAATAACAAATCGGGATTACTATTACGTCTTGGGTTGTCTTTGTTTTATTGACTCTAAATAATTATTGAGCTATTATTTGGCTATTAAGAGCTGTTAGATAAGGAGAAAGGCATAATGCTTCTTGATAAAATTCAAAATAAAAAAGCTAAAGTTGGCATTATAGGGCTCGGATATGTTGGTTTACCATTGATAAAAGAGTTCCATCAGTCAGGGTTCCAAGTAATAGGATTTGATGTAGATCAAGTGAAAATCAATAGTCTTATGGCCGGCAAAAGTTACATTAAACATATCCCTTCGGAAATGATTCAAAGGTTGCTTTCTGACCAGCGCTTTCTAGCTACTAATGATTTTTCAAAATTGCCAGGGGTTGATGCAATACTAATTTGTGTTCCCACGCCCTTGAGCAAATATCGGGAACCTGATATGTCTTATGTTTTTGAAACTACAAGGACTATTGCCAAATATCTACAAAAAGGCCAATTGATTGTTCTTGAGAGTACAACTTATCCTGGAACCACAGATGAAGAAATGCGCCAAATTTTGGAAGAAACAGGACTTCAGGCAGGAAAGGATTTTTCCCTTGCCTTTTCACCTGAGCGGGAAGATCCGAATAATGCTCATTTTTCAACCAGTACCATTCCCAAAGTAGTCGGAGGATATACTCCTAATTGCTTGAAAGTCGCTTGTGCCCTGTATGATTGCATCATTGAAAAAACTGTGCCTGTCTCATCAACAAAAGCGGCTGAGGCGACTAAATTGCTGGAAAATATTTTTCGTGCAGTAAATATTGCTCTGGTAAATGAGATGAAGATACTATTTGATCGAATGGGCATTGATGTTTGGGAAGTCATTAATGCTGCCGCTACCAAGCCTTTTGGTTATACACCTTTTTTTCCCGGACCTGGTCTTGGAGGACACTGCATTCCCATAGATCCCTTCTACCTCACCTGGAAAGCAAGAGAATACGACTTCAGTACCAGGTTTATTGAGCTGGCAGGAGAGATTAATACAAATATGCCCTATTACGTGGTGAGAAAAACTATGGAGGCCCTAAATGAGCGGGGCAAAAGTATAAAGGGTGCTAAAATTTTGGTTTTGGGACTTGCTTATAAGAAAAATATTGATGATGTAAGAGAGTCGCCTTCTTTGAAGCTGATTGAGTTATGCAAAGATAAAGGTGCGATAGTGGATTACAATGATCCTAATATCCCGGAAACTCATAAAATGAGAAAGTATAATCTTATGATGAAATCTGTTCCCCTGAAGGAGGAGACAATATCAGAGTACGATGCCGTGATCATAGCCACAGATCATTCGGATTATGATTATCAATGGTTATATGAAAAAGCCAAATTGATTGTTGACACCAGAAACGCCATCGGCGTGCCTCTGGGGGATGAGAAAGTAGTCAAAGCGTAATGCTTGTCAAAACATTTTAGTGAATCCGGCCCTATCGAGGTCAATTCTAATTTCTTGAGGTTGAGATGACCAGAGATGATGAGATGGGAAGATTGACAAAATCTGATCTTATCTGTTATGATAACCACATTATCGCTATTTTTCGATAATTAATATATGAAAGAAATTGTCGAAAAGGGAAGAGAAAACAAAAACTCTTCCTGAAAATATTCAGCAATGTATTAAGCTGCTAATAATTTCATTTTTGAACTGTATGAAAAAAACCTCTAAAATTTATCTTCCTGGACATCGAGGGCTGGTGGGTTCTGCCTTATACCGCAAGTTACAACAGGAAGGTTATTCTCATCTTCTTGTTCGATCTCATACTGAACTTGATTTGACCAGACAAAAGCAAGTAGAAAGCTTTTTTGAAAAAGAGCAGCCTGAATATATTTTTCTAGCAGCAGCAAAAGTAGGAGGCATTTCTGCCAATAATACCTATCCGGCAGACTTTATCTATCAAAATCTTGCCATCCAAACTAACATCATCCATTGTGCATATCAATTTGATGTTAAAAAGCTCCTCTTTCTGGGAAGCTCCTGTATTTACCCAAAACTAGCTCCTCAGCCGTTAAAGGAAGAGTATCTTTTGAGTGGAAAGCTTGAACCTACCAATGAACCCTACGCCATATCGAAAATTACCGGAATAAAGATGTGTCAAGCCTACAATAGGCAGTATGGAACTTCTTTTATCTCCCTCATGCCTACTAATCTCTTTGGGCCAAATGATAACTATCACTCTGAAGATTCTCATGTAATGGCTGCCCTTATAAAAAAATTTCATCAAGCAAAAACAGAACAAAAACCTTCTGTTGAAATTTGGGGAACCGGTACCCCTCGAAGAGAGTTTTTATTTGTCGAGGATTTAGCTGATGCCTGCCTATTTTTAATTGAAAAGTATACTGATTCTGAAATTATTAATGTTGGTGTGGGAGAGGACATCACTATCAAGGAATTAGCTTTGTTGATCAAAGAGATTATAGGATACAAGGGCGATACCTATTTTAATCCCGATAAACCTGATGGGACCCCACAAAAGCTTCTGGATGTTTCCAAAATTAAAAACCTTGGCTGGTCAGCAAAAACCTCTCTTAAAAGAGGGATTGAAATAACGTACCAACACTATTTAAAGTCGTAAAAAGGTAAA
>JAUWIR010000161.1 GCA_030605265.1 Pseudomonadota bacterium
GGTCTTTTAGCTGGTGGAGGCCAAGATTGATGGTACAAGGAGAAATGAAGAATGGATAGTAGAGAGGTAAAGGACCAAAAGTCCATTTCTCTTCAGAGAAATATGGCTGTATTTGCAAACAGAAAGTCGGAGGAATACTACGCCGATGCTCAGTGGATAGCCGGCCGGGCTATTGAGGCAGGGCTTTCCAAAAATCAGGTGTCAAGTATGCTGTCCACTATCAATACCACCTCAAGTTCCGCAGAGTTTTTGAATTACCTTAAAAGACAGGTAGGAAAGGCACAAAAACCGTCCAAATTCGCCACAGACACTCTTCCTGCCTGGATAGAATTGATACAGGTACATCAAAATTCGGAACAGAAAAAAGCCTTCGGGGAGGTCTTGGTAGAGAAGCTGGAAAATGTCAGAAAACAGGCGATTGACGATGCCAAGAAGGAAGAGATGAGCACTATGGGAACTGATGATAAGGCTAAACTCTGCGTCCTTTATATTCGCCAATTTCTAAAAGCCTTTGAGGCACATTACCTTTATCAATCAGTAACCGGCAAGGATAGTTTTGAAGAGTCCTTAGCATCATAGGCGGAGCAATGTGATGGATTCCAGTACAGTAAAGCAGGAAGAGAAAAGTTCACAAGAGAAAGAGAAAACATTACGAGAGATTATGGAATTTGACCTGTATTCAAGGGCTAATCGCTTTGTAAAAGAGAAAATAGTAAGCGAAGAAGAAGGAAAGATGGTAAGTAAAGGCCCCCAATACAGGATCTCAAAGACCAGATTGGAAAATTTGTCCAGGGCCTTTCGGATATCATATCCTGCCTTTAATAAGCTCATAAATAACTATATAACCCGGTTGGAACGGGAAGTGATAGAAGCATCTTATATCAGGGCCGCCACAGCCAAGCGAGAATCAGAGATCCTAAAAGAGATAAGGACTCAATGCAGCCCGGCTATTGTTGAGGAAGATCGGCTGGGCTTTAAAGAGACAGCCTCAAGGGCTGAACGTAAGGTCCAGGCTCAACAAAAAGAAGAATATGCAGGCAGATTAGCCCATGCCTGGTTTACCCATTTTGTTTCAGCTTATGTATACAAGGTTAATCTGAAGGAAAAATAACCTACAACCTAAATATTTGATGATAATTTCTGATTGAGGGAAGACCATGATCCGGTATTTTTTCAAAGGAACGATTCAATTTTTAACGGCTTTCCATATTGGTGCTCCAGGAAGTATAAAGGAGAGAGTGGATAACCCGGTATTAACCGACGTCTATGATAATCCAGTCATACCAGGTTCAAGCCTGAAAGGGTTGATCCGAAGTTGTGCTGAACGCTCTGCCAAAACTCTTGGTTTAAAAGCCTGTGGAATTTTTTATAAAGCAGAAGACAGCAGGTTGGAAAACGGGAAGCATTGTGCTACCACTTTTACGAGTGAGGAAAAAGCTCAGCTTAATAAAAGATTACAAGACATAGAAGCTGGGCGAGCAACAGACGAGGATGAAAAAGGGCAGGACACACTAACCTGTCTCAAAAAAAGCCTCTGTCATGCATGCCGGCTTTTTGGCTCTCCCTACCATGCATCCCGTATCAAATTCCCTGATCCGGCCTTGATAATTGAATCATGGGTTAACAGGCTGGAACGAAGAGATGGTGTTGGGATCGATCGAGATAGCGGCTTGGCTGTTGATGGGGTGAAATACGACTTTCAAATCGTCCCGGCTGGTGTTCAGTATACATTTGAGGCAGATGGCGAAGATTTGGATAAAAATGATCTGGCTTTGCTTGGTTCAGCCCTGTTGGAAATGGCCAACGGCAGTCTCTCCCTGGGAGGAAAAAAATCAAGGGGATTAGGCCGATTTCGGCTGGAGAATCCGGAGGTGGCTAGTATTGATCTGAATAATGATCAAGACTTCTGGCTCTTTCTCTCAGGAGAGAGAGAAAAATTTCAATGGGTTCAAGCGAGGGATTTTTTTGAACCCTATATTATGGGTAAGTTGGCGGACCTCTCTAAAGGATGATATTAATAGACAAGGAATATACTTAAATTAAAAAACATTAGACAGGATTAACAGGATTTTTCAGGATCTTGGTTTTTATCCTGTTCAATCCTGTAAATCTTGTCTAAAAAATTATACCGACGGGTCAAATTAAAAGAAAGCATAAATGCTGAAACTATAGATTACCAGGTAAATAGTGGTTAGAGGTTAAGGCTATGGGCGATTTTACGGAAATAGTAGAAAGACTCCCTAAAGAGATCAAGGTATTGAAAAACGTCACTCTCTCGGGGCGATGGTACCCTTTTCTCTTATTACAGAGTGACATTGGGATATTGGCGGTAAAGCCAATCCAGTTTACAGACTGGCTGTTTTTTACAGATATTACATACAGTGCCGGTAAGGTCTTTTGGCAAAGCGAAGGTTTCTATTACCAGATGACCCACCCTGCCTCTATTTTACGAGAACAGTGTTGCTACTTATCTTACTGGCTGCAATCCAGTGAGACAAGATGGTTTAAAAAGAACATACCGTTTAATACACAGCCCCCCATCAGGGGACTTTTCTTTATGGAAGGTATGATGGGTGATGGAGATATCCCCAGTGATATCACTAAAACATTCTACCCGGATTTCTCTTTGTCCAGGAAAATGGATTGGTGGAGGTTATTAGATGAGGGGAAGTCCTCGCTGATTTCCTTTATTGTAGATCTTTCTCCAGCTGTTCAGGGATCACAGGAAATCTCCCCGGAATATATGATCCGATGGTATGGCAAATTAGCTGAGAAGGCTAGCGATGCTGATCAACAGGCTGTGAGTGGGGTCCATAAAGAGGACGAGGATAAAATCTCGCGGCAAGGTTTTAAGTTTGATAGCCTTTCCTTAAACGGTTTCAAGGTTTATGGAGAAGAACAAACTCTTTCTTTCAGCCCGATTACTATTCTGCTTGGCGAGAATAACTCAGGGAAAAGCACCATCATCCAGTCACTACTCTTGCTAAAGCAATCTTTGGAAAACCCCAAGAAATCCGTCCCCTTAAGATTTCATGAACCCTATTGGGATTTAGGGACCTTTGAGAATTGTTGGCACCGCAATGGTAATGATTCTGAAAAATGTATTAAATTTAAATTAGCCTTTAAGAACCCTCTAGGGCAGAAGAGGTCTTTCGGTTTTCAGTTTGAGCGAATCCAGACTGAACAACTTGCCTTAAAGAAACTGACCTATTATGAAAACCCTATAGCCGGCGAAGAAGGAAACCTGGAACACCCCCTTTACACCTTCCTATGGGATGACGAAACTAAAATGCTTCAGTTGAAAAAGATTGGTTTTGAACATCCGCTGTGGGTTAGTAAAAATTCAGAATTGATAAGGCAGAAGAAATCATGGTGGGGGGCTCTGGATTTAAAAAAGCTGCTTACCGAAGAAGGACCGACACAGGCAATACTAGAGCTAAGGAATTTTTTACCCACCAAGGTTAAAACATTTGATTTTGACTATTCAGATGATCCCCGCTATTCACTTATTTACTCAACTCTTTTTAAAGAAGTAGAAGAACTAAGCCGGACTATGGATAATTTTTTTAATAACATCATTTACATAGGCCCAAATCGGCCTTCCATAAAAAGGTTTTATTCCGGGAATAATCTTTTCACTGAAGAGGATAAGCGCAATTGGGATATGTTTTACTATGATTTGGCTAACCTTGAAATAAGAATGAAGGTAAATAAGTGGCTCTCAAATTTTCAGATAAATTACGAGATCAAAATTTTGAAGGGACCAAGATTTGGTACAGATATCGTATTACCGCGATTAAAGGCCAAGAATTCAAATGAGAAAGACACTGACTCTGATAAAAAACACGAAGACTCTGATGAGAAAGACACTGCCCCTGATAAGAAAGACAAGCACACTGAGGAGTTATCACTGGATTCCGATGATGGATCATTACTGGCCTTTTGCGATGTGGGCCAGGGGCTTACTCATTTATTCCCTATCATTGTTACCCTGCTTGGCAAGAAGAACAGCTTTATAATTATCGAAGAACCGGAAGTTCATATACATCCTGCCTTACAGACCTGTTTGGGAGACTTGTTTATTGAATCTGCTCAGATGAACCATAACATTATTCTTGTTGAATCACATAGTGAATATATATTGGACCGCTTGCAAAGGCGGATTGCAGAGGAAAAGATAAGCTGTGATGAAGTAAACCTATATTATCTAAAGATAGAGCAAGAAAAAATATCCGATAATAGTTCTAATCACCAGGATGGTACTCCTGTTTTTACGAAATTACAGTTAGATGAATATGGGTTATTCAAAAATAAAATACCCCCTGAATTTTTTAACATAGGGCTCACTGATAGTAAATTTCAAATTGAGAGAATGTTAAAGAGAAAACAAAAACAGAAGGCATCATATGATTGATCTAAAAAATGGGAAAAAAATTATTCGCCGTTGGACTATAGATCCTTGTTTTCTTACATCTTTGTCTCATATGGAAAAAGGTACCAATGCTTCTTTTCTACTTACAAAGGTCGACTCTATGAAGCTGGCAGTAGATATGGAAGGTTATTTATGGAATGAATATCATCGAATTGTAGAGGATGGTGGTGGTGTTGGACTGATGGGAGTAATTAAGGACTGGCTTACCTTTTTAAAATCTCAGATGAATAAAGAGAACGAGGAAAATGGAGAACAGATTGAAAAAATTAAGCCTATTAATACCTTTGACTTTCTAAAGGAACATAATGAAAAGATTGAAAAACATTTTAAGGAAATAACCAAAAGATGTATTGCTGTATCCTGTTTATCAAAAGATAAACTCTTGCTAACAGAAGATGTGCAATCAATAAAAAAAAGTAATATAACTAAGGAATTCAAGATCCAGGTGCTTGATCGAAAAGGGGCAGAGGATAAGCTTAGCTCTTATACAAAATCCCTTAAAAGCCCAAAAGATATTCAAGATGCCTTAATAAAGTTTTATTTGCCAGAGTATATTAAACGCAAAATAGAAGAAAGAGGAACTGGAAACATATATTACGTCAAAAGAAAAACAGAGGATGGATTTAAAGAGGATGGATTTAAAGATATATTAAAAAGCAAAAAAAATATTTTTAGTGTTTGCCATGGAGGTGCAGAATATATTTATATTCTGCAGGATGAAGAAAAAATTGGACAGAATATCTTTGAAGATTTAAATGGGTGGATTAGCAAGTATGCCCTGATCTGCTGCCGTGAGTCTAAGGTTAGCAACGGTGCACGAGATGCTATAATCATCGGTGGTGGACATAGAGTAATTATTGAATTAAAATGTGCTCATAAGGATGATCTGGAACATGGGCTAGTCAAACAACTTCCTAGATATTTGAAGGATGAGGGTGCTGAGTATGGCATTTATCTTGTCCTATTCTTCTCTTTTGCTTATGGTAGATCCATTACTGATAAAAAATTTCTTGAGGACAAAAAGCGTGAGTTGGAAAAAATCAAGGAAGAAAAAGTTGACTCCTCGAAATACAAGATTGAAATATTTTGGATTGATTGTTCTGAAGCAAAACCGCCCTCAAAGGAATAGAAGAATGCTCCTGTCTAATGCTTTTGTTTAAAAAATTACAACGAGCTATACAAAACCAGGGAGAAAATAATGCAACGTCAATGGTTAAATCATGCAGTCCTTCGGCTTCGCCTTAAGCCAAAGGAGCCTATTCTGGTCAAGAGTGGAGTAACTTCTCCGCTTGCAGAAGTGGATGACTCGCCAATTATGTCTGTGATTCGGGATGAGAATGGTAAAGAGCAATTTATTCCCATCATTCCTGGCACCTCCTTGAAGGGTGTGTTGCGCAGCCATTTTGAGCGATTGGCTCGGACCATATCTGTTGATGCTGTTTGCGAGGTATTTAAACAAAATTGCTGCGCTTCCTTTTATAAGACGGCAATCAAGAATGTGCCTGAAGGCGGGTTGAAAAAAAAAGAAGAGGAAGCCAATACTCCAACGAGAGCTGCACTGGCTTATCATTATTCATGCCCTAGCTGCAAAACTTTTGGCTCACTTATATTCGGTGGCAGGATGGGCATCAGTGATGCTTGTCCAGATAAGGAACATATGCCGGACTCCCTGGGAGAAGTGCGGGATGGTGTCGGCATAGACCGTGTTACCGGCGGGGCTTGTCGGGGAGCAAAATTTCAATATCAGGTAGTGGTTGGGGGTGAGTATCTGACCGAGATTTCCATCACAAATTTTGAACTCTGGCAATTAGCCTTATGGGGAATTTTTATCTCTGATTCCCAGGCTGGACTGATATCCGTAGGCTCCGGGAGTTCCAGGGGATTTGGGAAAATTGAAATAATGCCTGATGTCGGCAAGAATGAATCTTGCCTTCAGTTATCCTTTCCCAGAAGCTATGCAGGAAAGTCAGAAGGAAGAGTTATCCAGGGGATTTGTGCTCTTTCTGATCCCAAGGGGTACACTGGTGAGCATTATGGCCTGGCTGATGTTCAATTGGATAGAGTCGAGGTAAACGAGTCTCCGGACAGTGGCCCGAATGTAAGCGGCCTGAGGGAAACCTGGGGATATTCAGACGTAAAGACCAAGAAGGTTCTCAATGAGCTGGGCGATGTTCTTTTCCAGTACCTTCATGGGTGCCCTCCCTGGAATAGAAAAACCGAGGAATCTTATGTCTCATAGCGCATCAATACGATCATCGGTAGGCTCATCAGTACGTCTTTTTACAGCAGCTTTGCCCTTGAACATGGCCGATGCAATCTTTCGCCTGTGCCTGGACTATTACCGGTTCTACTATCTGTTTACCCCTTCCACACAGATCTTGAGAAAGAGAGCTGATAGGGGTGAACAGGACGGAAAGAAAAAGGCCGCTGATTTTGTTGGCTATGAAGTGCTGGAGTTTGCATATGCTTGTGGCCGCTTCTTTGATGAAGAAGGAGATATGTCCTGGATATCCGAGGATGGTGCTCTCTTTTGTTCTTTATGTGGAGCTGATATTCCAGACAGCCTTAAGGGGCTTGCCAATTGGACTGTCAGTGATTTTACTCTGATAAGGGATGATGAAAAAGAGCATCAGCTCTTGCTGTGGAATCCAAAGAAGGAAGCTCAACGATGGCTGGATAGCCAGATACCACGAAGGCCCGCTTATGGAGTCGAAGGCACGGGATTGCCTGCTCTCCGTATACGTGAGTGGCATTCGGAAGATAAAAGAGAGAGGTATATTCAGTATGTTTCCATTTCAGCGGATGAGCTTGCTGAAAAATCACCGGTCACAGGTTAAAAGACACAACGGGAGGACCAATGAAAGTCATAAATCCGTATAACTTTATCCCCCTTCCTGAAGGTAAGCCGGACAGGCGGCCACCAATACCCCATGACCGCTTTATGGGTTATGCCGGAGAATTTGAAATAACCCTTAACTCCATTTCCCCTATGATAGTCTGTTCAGGAAGGGAGCAAGGGATCCCTTTGCGGGGAAAGAGAGAAGGAAAAGAATATTATTTCATCCCCGGCACTACTCTTAAGGGGATGATTCGCAATATCTATGAAATTCTCGAAGGTGGTTGCCTTCGCTTAACGCAGGTGTCTAACTTGAAAACCCCGCATGAAAGAGAATACGGCGGGTGTGAAAGGAACAACTTTCTTTGCCCTGCCTGTAGGGTCTTTGGTATGCTGAGTAAGGGTGAAGTATATCGCGGGAAAGTCAACCCTGGCGATCTGATTGGGCCTTTAGCTGGACCTATTCGGGGAGAAACAAAGATTGAAGTAACTGTAGGGCGTCCAAAAGCAGAACATGCAGCTTTCTACCAAAAAGAGAAAAATCTGCGTGGCCGTAAAGGGTATTACCATCAGGAACAGCCTGTTCAAGGCACACTCCAGACTAAAAATATTTATCCTTTGCCTGCCGGAACTATATTCCAGGGCACAATCAGCTTTAAAAACCTAACTCCAAGAGAGGTAACCCTTTTATATTATAGCCTGGTTTTGGAAGAGGGATTGGCCCATAAGATGGGTTTTGGTAAGGCAGCAGGGCTAGGCAGTGTCACTGTTCAGGTCACTTCCATGAAGCTGGCTGACCTGGGGAAGAGACAAAATTTTAGTATAAATTGGCTTAGTGCCTTACCTCCCGAAAGTCAAGCCATCCTTGAGGATTTAAAAAAAAGGACAGATCCAACCTACCAAGCGTTTAAAAGCATTTACAGCATTCAAGGCATTCAGGAAAAACGGTATGGTTATCCTTCTTACAAGTGGTTTAAGGACAACCCTCAAATGTCCTTGGAAGAATTTAATGATGGTTTTTCCACAACCTCGGAATACTAGACCTGATGAATAAGGGATTGCGACCCTTTCTTTTCGGAGTTGGTTAATGGTTGCTTGTATATCTCGGAATACTAGACCTGATGAATAAGGGATTGCGAC
>JAUWIR010000148.1 GCA_030605265.1 Pseudomonadota bacterium
AAGGATTTGGCATAATCAGGCACATAAGAAAAAGTAAAATATTAATAAATTCAAGTTGTTATGATTGCGCAACCAGATGCTGACCTGATAGGTGAATTCGATTGCCAGTTGAAGATATAAGATATTTAAATGAAAGAGAAGTATCAGGAATATGTGGAATAGCTGTTCAGACGCTACGTAACTATCGATATAAAGGAGTTGGAATACCTTATTGTAAAGTTGGAAAATCTGTAAGATATAATGTAAAAGACGTCAGAGACTTTATGGAATCTAAAAAGATCAGTGTTGATTAATTGATACGGAAAAGGAATAATGGATATGACTATGAAAGATTTATTAAAGGTAGCCTGGTGAAAAATTTTCATCAGGCTACCTTTTTTTATCAGTACAAAAATAGAAGAAATCGATTTATTAAGATATTTTTTTCTGTATTTTTCCTCCATTTTGCCGTATACAATATTTATTGATGCTTCCCTAGAAGATCCTTCTTTTTCTGCATTATTAATCGATAAAAAAATAAAAAGTAGAATTTAAAGCTTAATAAAAATATTTCTTTATGTGGGGACTATTGTGGGGACTAATTTATATTGTCAATAAAATATTAAATGATAATACCTGTATAACTATCTGATATTAAATCTATTTTGAATGGTGGGCGATGCTGGATTTGAACCAGCGACCCCTGCCGTGTGAAGGCAATTCAAGGATATCCGTTCATTTTCCCTATCTTTCTTTTTCGTTGTCAATTCTACTTTTTCCAGGTTTTTGGAATAGCGGGTTTTACCCGCTATTCCATCCTTTTCCGTCTGTCTACTATACAAAAACTATACAATTTTAGGAGGACAAATCTATGCCATTAACAGCAATAAACACATCACTCATTCAAGACAAATTTCTTACTGTTTTATGCGAGAATACGCCGTTTCCTTTATTCGAGTTGGGCATGGCACAAAAGAGGCTGAAATCTATTGATAAACTTCTATCTTGTATCAATAGGGCAAGGGAGACCAAACGGTCGTTGAGTGAGGTGGTCGATATTTTGACGGGGGAAAAGAGCTTTGGGTAAATCACAGCAGCAAAAAGGGTATCGAGGGGAAAATAATCTAAGGAAGTTGCTGGTAGATTCCGGTATAGAGTGTAAACGAGTGCCATTATCCGGGGCAAGTGCCATTGATCCTTCTTGTGACCTTATTATCGGTGAGCATCAAGCAGAGGTGAAGGTAAGGGGCAATGGATTTAAGTTGCTCTATGAATGGCTTATGGGGAATAAGTTTCTCTTTGTTAAAGCTGACAGAAAAGATTATTTAGCCGTGATGAGGATAGATGATTTTATTAAATTGCTATCGGGGAATAATTAAAAAAGCTAACATATTGACCCTTTCCATAACCAATATAAAAGGCAAGAAAAAACCAGAAAATGTGAGATTTAACGCCAAAAAAATATAAAGCAATTGTAGTGCTGCTTAACGCTCAAACACTACGGGCAGCAGCAGAAACGCTCAAAATTAATGAGAGTACCCTGTATAAATGGCTGAAGGATGAAAAATTTAAAAAAGCCTATCTAGGAGCCAAAAGGCAGGCAGTAGAGGCGGCAATAGGTAGACTTCAGAAGCTTTCAGAGGAAACGGTAGATGTTTTTCAGCAAATTATGAATGACCAACAGGCACCAGCTTCGGCAAGAATAGCAGCAGCAAAGGCTGTTTTAGAATTTGCCTTTAAAGGCATTTTGATTGAGGATTTAGAGGAAAGGATAACAGAGCTTGAAGGGAGGGCGATCAAAAAATGAGTTTAGAAGGTTTAGGAAAACGGTTGCTGCGCTTAGAGCAGTCAACTTTTCCTGTAGAGTATGAAAGTGACGGGTTCCTTGAAGAAATGCGGGCCTGCGCTGAACGAATGAACTTTGTTTTGGATTGGCCGGACGGAACAAAACAGCGCATTGTCCTTGATGAAAACGGGGAGACGCAATTCTCCGAGATTATACTTAAAAAAGTTTGAGGAGGTGAGAACATGGCAAATATTAGTCAACGATTGAAGAATCTGGAATCTCAAATGATTGCCCCGGCAGATAAAAAAAAGGAGCTTAGGGCAATAGTAAAAGAGCGGTTAATTTCGTTATTTCATAACCATCCGGAAAAAGAGACTAGGTGGGAAAAATTCAAAGCGTTGTATCTTCACCGGGGAGTATCGAAATTAAGCGATTTATCCCCACAAGGATTAAATGTAATGAACCAGATTTTTATTGATTAATTAGGAGGCATTAGTATGGAACCGCGCGAATTATTTCTAAAAAATTGCCAAAATATGGCAAACGGAATTGAAATAAAGCAGGATACCAAAGATCCAGAGTTTTTAGAGAGGCTTGACGGAGAAAGTTGTCGTGATTTTTTTATTCGACAGTCAAGGGCTCTGTGTGGGGAGAGATCGAGGGGGACTTTCGACAAAGCGGATACCCTTGATCCAAGGTCCGAATTTATTAAAAAGTCAAAAAGATTGTGCCGTACGGATTCACATTCACAGGGGGGAACCTGGGATGATGATGAAGACGAGGGCCATAGCCGGATAGTACCGCCAGGCGGCTATTTATCAGGAGATCATATTTTTTCAGCAACTGGCGTTTGTTTATTTTAGGAGGAGATTTCAATGTTTGTAATATTGAACAGGCCGGGGGCAATCTCGGTTAATTTCTATGACGATTCCGGGGAGCAAAAGCAATTCACTTTCCAGGGCGGAAGAAATTATATTATTTCCGACGTCTGGGAAAAAATTAAGAAATCTTTGGAGCCGAAATGGGATTATTACGGAAAATTGTTACGAGAGATCAGGCCGTTAGACTCTACAGCAAAGGCGGCTTTAGAAGAATTTAGCAGAAATGAAATTTTGGGAGTGGAGGACTCGTCGAAATTTGAGGATTTACCTATTGAAGAATGCATTGCCATTGTCCAGAGCGTTGACAGTCTCCCTCTTCTCCAAGAGTATTTATGGGCTGAGCAGGCCAGAGGTCGGAATAGAAAAGTCATTAAAGAATTATTATTTGGCAAAATCGATGCTATCGAAAAAAACATCAAAGCGCGAGAAAAGAAGGTTTATAAAGCGCAGGAAAAGGAAATGAAGAATGGAAAAATTGGTTGAAAAGATAGATGAGCTGATAAAATTCATGGAAAATCAAGAGGTCCGAAAGGCCTTAGTTGAACAGGCCGAGGGGCTCATTTGTACGCAAAAGGGGAAACACTTGGACTTCATAAAATCCCGGCTCACTATGAAGTATAACGAGGCAAGAAAGAACGGTGATGAGCGGATTATAAGGGCTGTTGAAAGCTGTCCATATCCAATGGTAAATATGGAAAAATAAATGTTTCGGGAGTGCTCTGTTTTTTTAAGGTGACCTCCACCTGTGTTTTTTAGCAGAGCACTCCTTTGATTGCAGAAAGCGGAATTATTGAAATCAATTTTTCGAGGATAACTGTTATTCTTGAAGTGGCTAAAAATTCAGCGGCTTTAAGGGGTATTTCCAATACCCCTTATTTTTAGGGTGATCAGAAATCACCCTTTAAGTTTTCTGATTTCAAATCGTGAAACCCTATACTTTTAACATTTGAAACGGGGAAAGTGACCAAGTGATATTTTAAATCACAGTTGGTGGGTAATGGTTTCGCCTTGCTCGGCTAAAGAGAGGGCTTCTTGGCGGGCGGACTCGGGAGTGGAAGGTACGGCGAGAAGGTAAAGGGCTTTCATTTGAAATTCCGAATTGTTCGGAATTTGAGGAAAGGCCTTCGCTACGTTCTCATAAAGTTACTGGCAGTATCAGGGCTCCATCCAAATTCATTCCCTAACCAGGGCAACCATTACCCATGATTAAGCTTCTCCTTAACCTCAATCAACCTTTGCCCTATTTCGATAATGCCCTGGGCTGTTTGCTTGACCAAATGTTAATTGATTAATTATAGAATAATTATCCTGATATTGACGAATAAATAATTATGTTGTATACTTTAAACAACACTGTTGTATAAATACCACAACAGTAGAAAGGGGTAAAATTATGGCCAACGTCAAAACTTTTGGTAGTTTTTTTCATGAAAAAAGGAGAACATGTGGTCTAACGTTAAGAAATTTTTGCCGGATCAATGACCTTGACCCAGGGAATATAAGCAAAATAGAAAGAAATCTCTTACCTCCACCCCAGTCACAAGAAACATTAACAAAATATACTAATGCCCTAGGGATTATAAAAGGTACTGATGAATGGTTCGAATTTTTTGATTTAGCTGCAACGGCGGCAGGTAAAATACCACATGATATTGCCTCCGATGCAGAATTGATGAATGCTCTTCCAATACTCTTTAGGGCTATCAGAAATAAAGATTTAGAAGAAGATAAACTTCGTGGCCTTGTCGAATCAATACGGAAAGAATTACGTTGACGCTTAAACTTCCATATCTAACTTATCTTGATACAGAAAAAGAAGCAAGGCGATTTCTTGAGCACTATTGGCCAACATTTGAATTGCCTATACCTATAGAAGATATCATTGATGTCAAAATAGGAATACATATTGATACCTTTCCAGGATTATATAAGGACTACCGCCTAAATGGATTTCTTACTGCAGATAGAACAACCATTTACATAGATGAAATTCAATACCATCAATTTTATAAAAAATGCCGGTATACACTTGCTCATGAACTTGGTCATTATATCTTACATAAAGAATGCTATGAGAACTTGCCCTTAAAATCTATTGAAGAATATATAAAGTGGAGGCTTTCTATATCAAATGAGGAAGTCTCTTGGTTCGAGACGCATGCAAATTGGTTTGCTGAACAGGTTTTGGTCCCTAAAAATCAACTTAAACAAATATGTATAAAAATTATTAATAAATATAAAGACCAGTTTCCATCATACATTAAAAATTCTAATGACTTCTGGTCTTATGCATCAAATGAAATTGCCCCCCTTTTTGATGTAAATCCACTTGATGTAGAAGCAAGGATAAATAGAAAAGATTTTACTTCTGAGATCCAATCTTTTATTGAATAGCCATAAAAAGCTAACATCCTCTTAGACGCAGAGGCGAAACTGGGAGAGATATTGGTGAGTACACCGAAAGAATCTGGTAAAAGAACAGACTTAAAGCGACCTGGTTCCTCGCCGGTAACTAGGTTGCAGAATATGGGCATCACCAAGAAAGAATCTCATCTTGCTCAAGTGGTGGCGAAAAAGCCGGTAATAGTTGAGCAACTTAATTTAACTTCAATGTAATTTTTCATTTATTTTACTTAATCTAATATCAATACTCTCCAGTAACATAGTAATTTTATTGAGCTTCCAATACCAGCATACAACTTCACGGAAAATTAGGAATAGAATTACGCTTATAACAAATAAAGCTAATCCCCAAATAAAATAGGCATCGTTTATCATGAATTATTTCCTCAACTCAAGATACTTTATATTATATATAAAGTATGATATTATTCTCATATATTAATTGTTTTAAAATAAAATGTCAAGTTACAGGAGGATATAGGATGTTTAAAAATGCATGTAGCATTAGATGTCTATTGGTTTTTATTGTTGTTCTATTTATTTTTAACGTAATATTTATTCACAAAGGCAAGGCTGAGGAGTATAAGGATGATAGATTTGATGAAGCTAAAGTTACAGAAGAAATGCGCAAACTTTTTCCTGATGAAGTAACATTTAATACTTTAAAATCTTGTGTAGGAGTTTTTTTTGATCCTAATCAATTATCCAATCAAAAATCTGACACTGAAGAATGCACGTTAATTATGAAAGAATGTATTGATAAATGTAAAGAAAAAAAATTGATTTCAAACGACTGTTTATATGAATTATTCGAGGAAGATTTTTATCAATGGGTAAAGGGAGATGGGTCATCATTAACTGAATTAATAATTGAAGAAATGAAAAATAAGCTAAAAGTTTGTGAGGATATATCAAAATTAAAAGGGCTTAAAATTTTTAATATGGAACCATTGCCTGAAACATGCATTGATCAATACAAGAAATATCCTTTTTGTGGGGGTTCGTATATTTTTTTTGATATGAAAAATATTAAAAAGGGAAAACAATCAATATTTATAGAATTATTTAATAAAAAACTAGCGATATTTAATAATTTTAAAAGTACGGATGGATTTAAAAAGACTAAATGGGGAATGAACAAGGAAGAAGTTAAGGCTATAGAAAAATTAAAATTAATTAAAGAATCAGATGATTTATTAATATATAAAGATAAGATCCTTTCTTTTGATACCAATCCTATATATAATTTTGTATTTAATAAGCTTGTTTTAGTAACTTATTACTTTGAGGTTACTCATATGAACTTTGAAGAGTATATTTCTGATTATTCAAAAATTAAAAAATTATTAATATCAAAATATGGCGCACCCCATGAAGAAATGAAAAATTGGAAAAATAATTTATATAAAGGCAACCCAGAAGCCGAAGGGCTATGTATCAGCATGGGGCATTTAGATTATTACACTTATTGGGATATCGATAAAACGAGAATTGCAGCCATATTAACTGGGGATAATTTTAAAATTAAACATTATATAGTCTATCGAAGCAAAGAGCTTGAATTATTAGATAAAAAGGCCCAAGAAATAGAAGCCGAAAATAGTTTATAAAATTAATTTTATCTAATTTTTCTTCTTGACATACCGATAAATAAGGTATAATATCTAAGTATATCAAGGAATATAGAGGTAAAAAGATGGAAAAAGAAACCAAGAATTTTGAAGAGCTTGCAGTTATAACTACTAACGAAGTAGTAGAATATTATAGAATAACAAAAAAAACATTGTTTAAAATGATCCGTGAAGGAAAAATCAGAGCTTTTAAGGTCGGGAATGCTTATAGATTTAAAAAAGCCGAATTGGAAGAGGACTTAAGAATAGATAATAAATAAAGTCGGTTCTGAAAAGTGCGCTAACACTTCCCAGAACCTAGCCGATCACTGGTCAAACGTGAGCCTTACCAATGAACGGTTAATTGAATCATATCAAAATAGGCTCCTCCTAACAAGGAGGAAATATCATGTTTTTACTCACCAAAACTTCAAGCCTTCATTCTTCGTTACCATCCTTAACCAGCAGTAAAAGCCCATATCAAGAGTTAATCAATTCTTTCCTTAGTGGTCGGAACAAATTAACCATCGAGGCTTATCGGCAAGATTTAGGCGATTTTCAGGCGTTCATTAGTGCCGATACTCTTGATGATGCAGCAAAGAAACTTTTATCTTCCAGTCAAGGAGAAGCAAATTATCTTGCATTATCCTACCGGACCCACTTAGTTGAAAAAGGACTTGCAGCGAATACGATTAACAGAAGGCTTGCATCATTGAGGAGCTTAGTAAAATTAGGTAATATTCTCGGCATAATCCCATTTAATCTACAAGTTCAAAATCTTCCCTCATCGGCATACCGGGACACTCGGGGCCCTTCTGTGTCTGGCTACAGGGCGCTACTTGAAACGGCAGCAACACCAAAAACGCCTAAAAAGGTTACAAAAAGTATTAGAGATATCAGCATATTACACTTATTATTTGACCTATCATTACGTCGAAATGAAGTAGTAACTTTGGATTTAGAGCACGTTGATATTGATAATTCTACTGTTTCTGTTTTAGGCAAGGGAAAAACTGAGAGAATTAAATTAACTCTTCCAGAGGAAACCCGAAATGCTCTTTCAGGATGGATAAAAGTAAGAGGCGATGAACCAGGGGCTTTATTCTATCACCTATCACCAGCCGTAAAAGAGCGTAAAAGGATAACCGGCACGGGAGTGTATCTTGTCTAAGGGCACTTGGTAGAAAGGCTAAAATAGGGCATATTTGGCCCCACAGTTTGCGCCATGCCGGAATAACGACTGCTTTGGATTTATGCAATGGTGATGTAAGAGCAGTCTCTAAATATTCCCGGCATGCAAATATTCAGACGGTAATGATTTATGATGACAATCGGCTTAATGTAGGTGGCGATATAGCTTGCATGGTGGCAAAGAGCGCATTAATCTAGGTTAAGCAAACAATCAGTATGTTAACTTTTTTTCAATAAGGATCGGAGTATAATTGAACAAGAATTAATACAGGTCAATGAAGAAGCTCTCCTCAAGGTGGACTTGATCCCTCCGCCGAATCCCTGAAACGCCTCTCGGGGTGGGGAGAGCATAGCTTTTGAGGCGTTATGGAGGCGGAATGGATAAAACAAAGAAAGAAAAACTAAGAAAAGAATTACAGAAGTTAATTGAAAATAAAGATTATAATTTAAAAGATCCCTACTCAGTTGCTTTAGAATGGTTAAAAGAATTATATAAGAGATGCCCTGACCTTTTTCCGGTATCACAGACTTACATAGATATGGTTTATGACGAGATATCCGGCGGAATAGAAGTAAATAAATATTTAGCTTATGAAGCGTTTATAGGAAAACAAAATCCGCTATGCTTTTGGAGGATATATTTTGAATGCAGAAAAGCAAAAAAGCAAATTCCTGAAGAAGTCCTTGATTATTTTGATACTGTAGCCGAAAAGATTTGTCATTTGGCTAATAATCCCCCAAAATCGTCAAAAATGAATCCTAAAGAATTATCTAAAGCCCTTGGTTTATATAGCGATAATCCGGGCCGTAATTCATATTTTGAGAGCTACCAAAAATATTTAAAAGAAGGCTCTTCCTGGATTCCAGGTTGTTAGTTTAAGAGCAAATTAAGCATAGAAGCTAAAAGTGCTTTACCCCGTCGTCTAACATTATGGACAAACTCAAAGAATCCCAAGTAATGAGGTAATTTTTC
>JAUWIR010000326.1 GCA_030605265.1 Pseudomonadota bacterium
GGAAGGAAGAAGAGCTATCTCAAATGAAAGAGGTGGTAGCTGAGTACGATAAATCCCTTGCTCAGAGGGAAGAAGAATTATCTCAATTAAAAGAAGAGATAACAGAATATAATGATTCCCTTAACCAGCGAAATAATCAATTATTACAGCTAAAAAATGAAATAGAAAAAGTTCGTGAATCTTTTGCCAAACGTAATAAAGAACTATCCGGACTGAATAATGAACTTGAAAAACATCGCCAGGGCATTTTCTACAGGGATGAAGAAATTGATAGGATCAGAAATAACCTTAACGTGGCAACTGAACTGGTCAAACACCTGGAAGGTGTCCTGCGAAGTATTCAGAACCGCTTTCCCTATAGATTATACAAATTGGTGCAATATAAATGTAAAAGATTGTTTAGGCAATATCCTCAATTTTTTTATTTATTTATCCTTAATATCATAACTAATTTTTATTTGAGCCGCCTGCACAAAAAAAAGGGGGTCCGAATATTCCCGGCTCAATAACCCCCGGCACTGTTTTTAATTTTTGGTAATATTTCACCACGGAGGCCCAGAGACACAGAGTCACTGAGATTAGAGTCAGCTTATGAAGAATGTTTTGGTCAGATCTTTTGATTTTTCTCTGTGTCTCTGTGCCTCCGTGGTGAGCTGAAGGTCTTTAATGATGAAAATTTTAATGATACATCCCCATGATATCTATTCTAATTTAGAACCCTGGACTATCCGAATTACCAATATAGCCAAAGAGTTTGTCAAGAGAGATTGTCAGGTAAAGCTTGTTTATCATCTGCTTGATACAACCTTGCCTCCTGAGGTAGCTGCGGAGCGTCAGGAATTTGAGTTTGAAACCATACCACTCATACGATTTCAACGGACTTTATTAAAAAAATTAAAAATAATGAATCAGTTAGTTGATTGGGCCGATGTTGTCCATTTTCAAAAATGCTTTCCCCATGCAGCACTACCTGCTGTTTGGGCATCCTATCGCCTGGGGAAACCGGTACACTATGACTGGGATGATTGGGAATATGAAATCTATAATTATCGTCCCAACAACAAATGGATCGGAGGATCTATTAATACCTTTGAAAAAAGCCTCCCATCATTGGTGGATACAGTATCTGTTGCCAGTGAAGCCTTAAGAAAGCTTTGCCTTGAATGTGGCGTAAGAGAGGATAAAATTTTTGAAGCTCATGTAGGAGCGGACCTTCAGATGTTTCACCCTGATGTTGATGGAAGTGAGGTGAGGCGGATGCATGATATTGAGGGGCCTATTGTATTGTATTTAGGGCAGCTTCATGGTGCGCAATACGCCGAACTTTTTCTCCAGGCAGCCAAACGGATTCTCTCAAGACGCAGTGATGTGAATTTCCTTGTGGTAGGGTCCGGTGACCGCTTTGGAGAACTCCACGGTTTGACGGAGAGTTTGGGCATAGGACATAAGGTAATCTTTACCGGAGCTGTAAGCCATGAAATGGTCCCCAAATATATTGCTGCAGCAGATATTGCCGTGGCCTGTTTTGAGGATACAAAACAGACACGCTGTAAAAGTCCGTTAAAAGTAGTTGAATACTTAGCCTCAGGAAAAGCTATTGTGGCCAGTAATATGGGTGAGGTACCCAAAATGCTTCATGAATGCGGCATTTTAGCTAAACCTGGGGATGTGGGAAGTCTTGCCAATGGGATTGATACATTATTAAATAACCCTGAATTACGAGAGGAATTAGGAAAAAAAGTCAGGAAAAGGGCTGAGGAAAAATATAATTGGGGAGTAACTGCCTCAAATATTCTTCAAGCGTATGATCTTGGATTGAAAATACGCCATATCGGGTTGAGAAAGAATAAAGAAGGCACAAAGGCACAAAGGCACAAAGGTACAGAGGATGAAATTTCGTATAAAAAAAATAGCAGTAATATATTAATTCAAAGAAGGGAACAAAATATCACCTCAAATGGGTCGTCCTCAAGCAAGATACAGCAATTCTGGAAAAATAATCGGTATTTCATGGGAATGATGGATGGCCAAAAAGTATATTCAGGGCCATTTTTGGTTCAATTAGATGTAACCAATCGTTGTAATAACGATTGCCTTGCCTGCTGGTGTAGATCTCCACTCCTATCGGAAAAGATAATGGACCCTGAGACTCAAAAACAGACCCTCAGCTTTGAGCGTGTTAGTCAACTCCTTGAAGAATTACATCAAATGGGCACACAGGAAATTTATATCGCCGGCGGTGGAGAACCCTTTATGCATCCCCAATTTATGGAAATTTTAAGAATTATAAAAAACTACGGGATGATTGTTTACATTAATACAAATTTTACTTTAGTGGACAAAAAAAAAGCAGAACAAATAGTAGATCTTGGAGTTGACCACTTAACCATAAGTTTATGGGCAGGTACACCTGAAACCTATAGTAAATGCCATCCGAACAAGACCGAAGAAACCTTTCATCAAATTGTCGACGTTGTAAAATATCTTGTCAGTATCAAGGAAGAAAGACCTTTTATCAAGCTATATAATGTGATTTCTAAAGTTAATTATCATGAGATAGAGCAGATGGTTGATATTGCCTGTGAGACAGGAGTTGAATCTGTTGAATTTACTATGGTGGACACCATCCCCGGTTATACGGACACACTACTTCTTTCAAAGGATGAGCGGATTGAGTTGATTGAAATAAGTAACTTTGTTCAAGAAAAAGTTGAAAAAATTAATAAAGAGAAAAATAAAAATCTTATTCTTTTTCGCTTTGATGAATTTATAAGAAGAATCTCGACTGAAGAGGATACCCTTGAGGGACACTACGATAAAAATATCGTTGATTCAATCCCTTGTTATGTTGGTTGGTTCTTTGTGCGTATTTTACCTGATGGTAATGTCAACTCATGTTTAAAATCCCATCGCATACCGATTGGAAACATATATAATCAAAGCTTCAAAGAAATCTGGGCCTCTGAAAAACAGGCAGAGTTCCGGCGAAAAACCAAGGTTTACAAAAAAGATGATCCTTATTTTTCTCTGATCGGTAATGATCCTTGTGCCAAGGTGGGCTGTTATAAAAGTTGTGACAACTTGGGGCACAATCAACATGTTCATAAAATTCTCAAATCGATGGGCTTTGGGAAAAAACTACTTTTACATTCCGGCAGATATTTCATGAAACCCTATAATTAGGGAGTTACCAGAATGAATGAAAAAAACCTCCCCTTGGATATTAAAGGGATATTAGATGGTAAAAGGGCATTTACCGGACCCGAACAAGTTGTTATTGATCTAACAAATCGATGTAATAATAATTGCATCGCTTGTTGGACGGGATCTCCTTTATTGCGAGAAAAAACTCCTCCGGATCACTGGAAATCCCTTGAATTTCCCTATGAATTG
Source organism: Pseudomonadota bacterium (assembly GCA_030605265.1). Taxonomy (GTDB): domain Bacteria; phylum SZUA-182; class SZUA-182; order DTGQ01; family DTGQ01; genus JAUWIR01. The sequence continues at coordinate 3,394 of JAUWIR010000326.1, forward strand.
ATGAAGGAAATCATTTTTGATTTACATAAATTAGGTACCAAGCGAATTCGGTTTACTGGTGGTGGAGAGCCTTTCATGCACTCACATATAATGGAGCTGTTGGAATATGTTAAATCCTTAGGGATGGCCTGTGCGGTGACCACCAATTTTACCCTCATGGATGAAACAAAAATAGAAAAAATCATCGAAATCGGGCTGGATGAAATAGCAGTGAGCATGTGGGCAGGCGATCCGATTACCTATTCCAGAACACACCCCAATAAAACGGAAAAAACTTTTGATCGAATTGTCTTTCTTCTGAGTAAACTGGGAAATGAAAAAAATTGCTTACCTAGGGTTACAATTGCTAATGTCCTGTCCTGTATGAACTATCCAACTGTTATGCGCATGTTTGATTTTGCTGAACATGTCAAAGCGAATGCCGTTTATTACACTCTGGTAGATCCAATACCGGAATACACGGACGGCCTTCTATTAAATCCGCAACACTCACAAGAGTTACTTGGCATGATAGCTGAAGTTGAAAAAAAGGCAGCCTCACTGCCGGAACATGGTAAAATTGAGCTTGAAAATTTTGATCAGTTTAAACGCCGTGTAGCTAATTCAAATACCGGCGCCGGTCACTACGATAATAATATGATTGATAATATCCCCTGTTATGTTGGAGGGATGTTTGCTCGTCTGCTGCCGGATGGTTCTGTGAGCCCTTGTTGCAGGGGAGTCAATAAGCCTTTAGGGAATCTCTTTCAAAACTCTTTTGCAGAGATTTGGCATTCACCAGCCTATTGTGAATTCAGATATAATGCCAAGCATCTAAAAAAAAATCACCCTTATTTTCATCCTATAGGCTGTTATACTACTTGTGACAACCTAATGCATAATCTGGAAATCCATAGACGAATGCTAACAATTTTCCCGGAATTAGAGAAAAAACTTACTACATTAAAATGATCATGACAGAAAGAGGAAATAGAATTGTACATTCTTACTATAAATTTATAAGCAATATATGGAAATCCAATTTTACAACACTTCCCTCCCCTTATAAACTGACCTTTGCTGTTACTTATCATTGTAATCATAAATGCAAGCTATGTAATATCTGGAAAAAGCCTCTTAAGGAGGAGCTGGATATCGAAGATTTTGAAAGATTCTTTGAGAATTGTAATAAATTTAATTGGATACACCTAACAGGAGGAGAAATTTTTTTAAGAGATGATTTACTAAAAATTATCAAAATAATTTTTGAACGATCTAAGGATCTGTATCTATTTCAATTTCCTACAAATGGCTATTTAACAGAAAAAATAGTATCTACTGTTCAGGAGGTATTACGCCTTTCTTCAAAACCACCTAAAATAATGGTTGGAGTTAGTATAGACGGCCCCAAAAAAGTACATGATAAATTAAGAGGCACTAAAAACGCATGGAAGAAGGCGATGGATACCTTTATTGAACTCCGGAAAATGGGACAAGTACAAACTTATATAGGAATGACTTTATCCTCCTTGAATCACCAATTAATTGATGAAACGTATCTTTCAATAAAAGAAAGATACCCAAAATTCACCTATGAAAGTTTTAACATTAACATAGTACATCAATCCAAACATTATTTTAATAATATGCAAAACAAAAACACCAATTTTTCTAAAAAAGAGACACATGAACTAGCCGACACTATCCGGAAGATGTGCAAAAGAAAAATATTTTCCTTTACACCAACCCAATATCTAAGGAAAAAGTATCTGGAAAATGTTATTAAAAAATTAACATCAGAACCTATCCCTTTTAAATGTCAAGCCTTGTCAGTATCTTGTTTCATTGATCCCTATGGGGATATTTATCCCTGCACTTTATGGGAAAAAAAAGTAGGGAATATTAAAACTTTCAATTATTCATTAAAAAAGGTATGGAATGATAAAGATATCGTATGTGTAAGAAAAATAATTAAAACAAAAGGCTGCACAAATTGCTGGACGGCTTGTGAGGCATACCCCGGCATGTTGGGAAAACTCTCTAAACTTATTATATAATTTTTAACGTTAAGGGTTCAGAGTTCACCGTTCAGGGTTGCCTTTACTTCATTGATCTTTCTGGTAAGCTTTTATCCGTAAATAACGTTATTGTGAAAAAAAAATAATGCCAAAATAGAAAAAGGAGCTTTTCTACAGTGAAAATTTCCACTATGAGGAAATTAGACGATTGGGTAGGTATTCCCCTCTGCATGGTAATGCATTTATTTGCC
>JAUWIR010000395.1 GCA_030605265.1 Pseudomonadota bacterium
GCCGGCAAAATAGAGATTGTCGATGAGTTTCGATTGCATTGTTTTGGAGTCGATCTCCTTAAGCGATATTCCGCCGGCCGTAATAATTGCTTTATCAAATCCGGAAATTCCGGAAATGGGAATTTTGAGTTGTTTTAACATTCCGCACAGTTTTTTTCTCTCTTCTTTTATAAAACTATGGGCTTTTTTGTTTCGGTGATTAGTATTCGATAATTCAAACAGTGCAGTTAACAGCTTCAATGAGAGGGCAGGGGATAAAGCATTTTTAAGGTCCTTGTTGGTATTATCCTTCAGAAGAGTCAGAAGATATTCATCCAGTTGTTTCACTGAAAGTTGAGGGAAAAGATCTATGGCAATAAAGACATGCTTGCCTCTGAGCAGCAATCCGATCTGCTCGCTCAGGTTAAGGATTTCCGGGGAAACAACTCCATAGTGAGTAAACATTAAATCACCTGAAATCGTTGCTTTTTGTTCGTCCGCATAGACATCTATTTTGACATTCTGAAGAGATGTTCCTTGTAGATCATGTACCCATTTTTCATCTGAAATCAAAGGCATTAGGGCAGGGCGGTTATTTATAATACTATGCCCCATGTTTTGAGCCCAATGATATCCATCGCCACTGGAACCGGTTGATGGATAAGAGAGACCTCCGGTAGCAATGACATAATTACCAGCGCTATAGGTATCATCAGCACAATCTATCTGTAAAATCTTATGATCGTCAGAGATAATATTTTTTACTCTGCCTTTGATACGAATTTCTACTTTATTCTCTTTAAGGTAATTAACTAATACCTTGAGCACATCACTGGCTTTGTCAGACCTGGGGAAGATTTTATCACCCTTCTCAATTTTCAGCTCCAGTCCCCTGGTTTTGAAAAAGTTTATTGTTTCAGTGTTTCCGAATTTGAAGAGGGCAGGGTATAAGAAACGACCATTTTTACCTAAATGGGCGGCAAATTTTTTAGCATCGGTTTCACTGTTGGTAATATTACACCTGCCACCACCGGTCAAAAGCAGCTTTTTGCCGAGGCCGTCGGTTTTTTCAAAGAGAAGCGCCTGTGCGCCATTTTGTGCGGCTTTGCCTGCCGCTATCATGCCGGCAGGCCCTCCGCCAATAATAATCACATCGTATCGATTAGTCATACAGAGAGTGTACACGATTTATGTATTTTTGCAAGCCCTCTGCAACCGCCTGTCGGGAAGATTTTTTGGGGTATCTTCACAAATCACCCCACTGTGTTTGGCAAAAATAATGTTGTTCTTTCTCTGCTTGTTGGTAATTTTATTTTAAACATATAAAATTTGGTCCTCGGGGCCAGAATAGCTATGGCATCTCCGGAGATCTTGATACAATCCCCCAAACCTCTTGATATAACTACACCTGCTGAAGGAGCTAATCAGGTTTTTGGGGAGGAGATGCCTGGCAAGGTAAGTTTTATCTAAGTATTAGTGACTTTAACTACGTAAATTCAGATCAATTTACCATCTAAAGCTGCTCTTATGTTTTTACCTTCATGCGCTTTAATCTTATAAGTTGTGCTGTAATAAATTTTATCTTGTTTACTGCTCATATGAACATTATAAAGAAAAGTATGAGAAGAAATGGGATAATAACCTTGCGCAGTGATAGTAAGCGCCAGGTCGTGGCCCGCCTTTACAAAATGTTCACCATTCTTATTCGTTAATCCTTTTATGGGTTGATTTGACGCATAGTCCCCAAGGCATGCTCGTCGATGATCCGCCAATGTGCCGGCATAAATACTGAAATATCAAAAAATTTTTTTTGATGAAGAGGGGGAACCTAGTGGATTGATATCAATTCTTTCCTCAAAATATCAATGCTGAATGCTGAAGGGTTTACTGAAGGAACAGGATTTACAGGAAGGATCAGGAGTAAATCCTGATCACCCTGTAAATCCTGGTTTTTTATTTATACTACCATCCCAACAAACTAGCTGGTGTGAGAAAACTGGTTAATGGTTGTGGAGGAAAAACAGTTGCCAGAGTTGCTGGTGGTATAGGAATACCAAGTAAGAGCGCTCCATAAATTGCTTTTGGAAGAAGGAATGTGGCGGAAGCTAATAGGACTGCCGGATCTGTTGCAGCAAGTAAAGAAGGATAGCTTTCAAGGAAATAATAATTGCCGAAAAATACGTTTTGTCCAAGCCATGCTGAGCTGGTTGGTGGTAGCGTATTGTATAAATCAGGTAAAGCAATTGGCAGGGCTGCACCGGCAGAATCAATTAAACTGCTGGCCGGCCAAGTGTTTACTCCATAGAAGGGATCATAGTAAGCCAGGCCGCTGGGGGTATTGTAAAGTAACCATGGATAATCAAGGCTTGGGTTCCAGGTTAATCCAGGCTGTACCGGAAGTATTGTAGATGGGGCCAGACTGGTAATAAGAGGCGTTGCAACACCTGCTGCATCAAGTGGAGATAACGCGGGTGACCACAATGGCCACAGTGTATTATAAGGCGGCAAAGCTGTCCAATAGTCTTGTGCCTGAACAACAGAAAAACAACCTAAAATTGCTATAGTGAGAATTACTAAAAATAGTTTTGATAATTTATTTATTTTCATAAAATTACTCCTTTCCTAACCCTTTGATAAGCAAAATTAAAAAAAAGTGTATTGGGTTAAATAATGAATCGATCACCTCCCTTTTGATTAATAATAAATATTCAGAATGAAAAAAACTATACACCAATAGTTTAGCACAAATGGTAAGAGGTTAGTCAAGTATATTTTTATTTTAATTATTCTTTTTTTTTCGAATGTACGATATTTAAGTGTCATGGGCTCATATTTTTGTATGAGTCTATCTGAATCTGAGTTCAGATTATTTTTGGCTTTCAACTCATTTTGATTGGAGTGGGAAAAAGCCTAACTTATTGCTGGTTAATAGAAACGGCAAATTACGAAAAGCTTGGCTGATTAAAGGAGAGGTGGAGGAGGTCTTTTATGAGGATACTCCGGACCCTGAATCTTTCACCTTTTATCGGATAGAGTTATATGGGGATCTTGATGTGAGGTTTAGTGAAAAAGTTATTTACGGAATGAGAATGGCTATGACCAATCCGCTTTATGTAAATTATTAAGTAATAGGAAAATGAGAAAATTTATATAATTCGGATTGTTTATTTAGAAAGGAAAAAAGATGGACTCAATTATTTCTATTACTGAAGATCTTTTTTGGATAGGCAATAACGACCGCACCACTGATCTTTTTGAATCACTCTGGCCTTTGCCGCGAGGTGTTTCTTATAATGCCTACCTTTTAGTTGATGAAAAGAGGGTCTTGATTGATACAGTGAAAAGCAACTCCATAGATACTTATATAGAGAAGGTCGACTATTTAGTACAAAAATATGGAAAGGTGGATTATTTAATTATCAATCATATGGAGCCCGATCACAGTGGCGCTATCTCAGTTTTGCGCACTATATGGCCTGAGATAAAAATTATCGGCAATAAAAAGACAGCGGAATTTTTAAAAGAATTTTATGGGATTACTGAAAATATCCTTTTTATTGAGGATGGGGAGGAATTAAGCATAGGCAAACACAGGTTGAAATTTTTTTTTACTCCCATGGTCCATTGGCCTGAAACAATGATGACCTATGAGGTGACCCGGCAGATGCTCTTCTCAGGAGACGCCTTTGGCGGTTTTGGCGCCTTAAATGGCGGGATTTTTGATGATGAAGTTGACCTTGCCTATTATGAAGATGAGATTTTACGCTATTTTTCCAATATTGTCGGAAAGTACTCTCCAATGGTGCAAAAAGCCATTCAAAAACTTGCACCCTTTCAGATTCGCTTAATAGCTTCCACCCATGGACCTGTATGGCGATCTGATCCCCGGGAGATCATCAACCTCTATGACAAATGGAGCCGTCATGAAGCAGAAGAAGGAGTCGTTCTTGCCTATGGCTCTATGTATGGAAACACCGCCAAAATGATGGAAGCTGTGGCCAGGGGCTTAAATAGTGAGAAATTATCAACAATCCGGATTCATAATGTTTCCGGAGTTCACCTTTCCTATCTCATCCGGGATGCCTGGAAATACAAGGCAGTCATTTTTGCCTCTCCTACTTATGATACCTCCCTTTTTCCTCCAATGGATCATTTTGTCCGCATGCTAGAGAGAAAAAGTTTAAAAAACAGGATCATGGGCATTGTAGGGACATACGGTTGGAGCGGTGGGGGAATAAAAGTTTTAGAGGAATTAGCAGAGAAACATAATTGGCGCCTTCTCGATCCTACAATTTTAGCAAAATGCTCTCCAAAGGAAGAAGACCTTAGGGAATGCTTTGAGCTTGGGCGAAAGTGTGTTTGTAGGATGAAAGAAGAAAAATAATAAAAAAAGAATAACAAAGAGAATAAATTTTTATCCTTATTCAAAGAACAAAATCTTGACATTCAAAGAACAAAATCTTGTTTTTCTAAAAATACTAATAAAATTAATATATTAGCCTATTACAACGCTTTTTTTCTATTTTTAAAGACAGAAAGTTGGCCGTATTATTTTATTACGGCCATGTGCTCAATGGGTCTGCTGTCTGAAAATAATATAAATTTCAGTCTTAGTCCTCTTTTATCTTTCGGTATTAAATTTGCAGTAACTATTTAGCATATATTAACGTCTAATTAATAATTAAAAAAATGTAATAATGATAGGTAGTGAGTTATTATCAAAACCAAAAAAGAGTTTAAGATAAAAAAAGACCAAAAAGTATGAAAATGGGTGAAGGATGAGAGGAAACAATAAGAATGATAAAAAAAATAACAAGAAAGTAAATATCTTAACAAGTTCTTGGCACTATCCCAAAAAAACAAACCGGCCTTTTCCTTGGGCGGTTA
>JAUWIR010000521.1 GCA_030605265.1 Pseudomonadota bacterium
CCTGTGATTACAATAACCGTAAGGTGAGGGTTTGTTTTTCTAAGACGTTCCACTACTTCCACACCGTTTAATTCCGGCATCATTATGTCGGTCACAAAAAGATCAAGCTCACCTTCATTAGCAATCCCGAAGCATTCTTCTACCGACGTTGTGGTAAGCACTTCAAGGCCTGATCCCTCTAAAATATCCTGACAGGCATCGAGGACCACTTGTTCATCGTCAAGAACTAAAACTTTTTTTGTCTTTTGTTCTTCAACCATTTTTTTCTCCTGGGAATGAAGGTTTTTAATATAATTTCACTTTTTTTAACTGGGGATATTTTTTAAAAATTTTAAGAAGGCCGGAAAGCCTGCACTCTCCTTATTAAAGTCCGGATAAAAGTGAATGGTTAGTTATTTAAGGTAGTTTTTGAACAACGAAATATAAATGAATTAAAAATTTTTGTTAAAAGAAATGTTTTAGAAGGCAACTTATTATATCGTCCTTCCAAAAACCACCTTTTTTAGGAAATAGTATAATGATACTACATGATATTAGCTAATTTTGTCAAATAAAACGCTATTTGATTTTATCGGTTGCCTGCTATATTTTCTATTACAGCCCCATTAGATCTCTTTTTTTCTTAATAAGATAGGTCGATCGAGGGTTAAAATAATGATCATCTCTCCAGTGCGGGTACTAATATCATTATGAAGACTTCCTTTTCAAACTTAATCACTGCTTCGCTTTTCAGCTTCCATTCTTCCTTATTGATTTATGTATTCTAGACTAATGATGGATGCAGAGTTCTTCTGATTTTTTATTCTTAATTTCAGGGGCTGAATTAAAAAGTTCTCAGGCAAATGATTAAAAAGGATTTGCGGGCCCCCAGAGGATAAATCCGCACATTAACCATCTGGGGGCTATACTGAATGTTTCTTTGCGCCCCCCCAGACGGATAATTCCGCACACTAACCATCTGGGGGAACTGTTGAGAACTGATTAAATTCAAATAACGATCAGGAAAGATTCCTTATATTACTGCGCTACGAAAAGCCACTAGGAAAGATCCCTGACGGCTGGGGTGAGCTATAATTCGTTTGTTGCTAAAAGTATAAACAGAAAGGGATAGAATAATCAAGAGAAGAAATTAAAAAAATATCGTCAGAGTTACTGGCTTTGTTTTTCAGCCTTTAAATTAACACATTTGTCCACTCCTGGAGGCACACCCTCTAACCTAAAAACCAAAATATTATGAAGGTTTTTAGCTCATTACTCCCAAATAGCTCTTTTTAGAGAAGTGAAACGATTATTCCAAATCATTTTCTCCTGCTTAATTTTTCTCATGCAAGTCTTTTCAACGATTTTTTTTCTGTCTATAAGGTCTTGATAGAGAGCCAAAGCCTTTTGAACAGAGCATTGTATTGAATATGGTTGAGCCGTCATTTGGGCCATTTTTTTCATTATGTTTCTCTCTTTTGTATCTTGAGATGAGATCCAGGAGAGGGCTTTGATAAATGCTTCCACTGACTCTTCTTTTAATAATAGCCCATTCTTTCTATCCCTGACAATTTCCCGAACTCCTGAAGCATCCAAAGCAATAACTAACGTCTTTGCAGCCATAGCCTCAAGTAACACAATACCCTGGGTTTCACTTTTCGAAGTGAAAAGTAATACATCCATAGCCTTGTAGACTTGGATGAGCAGATCTTTTGTTAACACTCCTTCAAAACAAAGACGGTCGGCCACTTTTTTATGAGAGAAAATTTCTTGAATTTTTTCTTTTAACGGCCCAGTGCCGGCAACTAAGGCATAATTTTTAGGGCCTATTTTTACGAATTCCGAAGCTATTTTAGCCCAGAATTCTAAATTCTTTTCAGGAGCTAGCCTACCAACATAGCCAATGATAAAAGCATCCGGAGGTATCCCTTTCTTTAAGCAAAAGGTTGATCCATTTTCTTTTTGATAACTCTTAATATCTATCCCTGTTGGGATAATTGAGATGGAAGTTTTTACTTTTCTCTTTTGAAGAATAGTTAAGATACTTTCACTCGGTGCAATCAAATGATCGCACATATTTGCATAGCCTGCGGCCAACCCTATAATAAAATGTTTTAATTTAGCAAAATTACCAGGCACATAGTGAGTATATTCTTCATACATAGTATGATAAGTAAATATTAAAGGAGCATCAATAGAAGCTGCCATCCTCAAAGCAACATCACCAAGAAGGTAAGGGTGATGCGAATGGATGATATCAGGTTTAAAATGTTTTATTTTTTTTAAGATAAAACCGGTAACAGGAAGACAGAGGGAAAACCCACTATTATTAAAATTTCGAATAGCCGGCACTCTCATGACAAATTCTTCATCCAAGGGCATATTCTCATATACGGGAGCAATCACTAAGACCTTATGCCCACATCGTCGGTATTCTTCAGTAAATAATTTAACAGAATTAGCCACCCCCCCAACATGAGGGAGGTAAGTATTGGTGAACATAGTTATATTCATAATAAAAATCCTACTTTTCTAAAAAAATATAATAATCTTAATATTTTTTTCTTTCTTCCTTTTCGTACAAAGAACAAAAAAGCCATTATCAAAAATTGTGTTGATTTTTGGCAATTTAGTGTATTATTCTGAAGGGAGATATACATTTGTTAAAAATGAAAAATGAAAAATGAAAAGAAAGGAAAAGGAATACCTTAAATATAGTTATTTGGCGATTTGCATTTCATCTTTATTGCAATCATCACATGGAGAAAAAAAATGAAAAAGATTGATACTTATCCTTTATATATTCCTTTCTTACGGAACCTATTTAATATTAGCCTTTTTAGTCTTGCCCTCTATATCCTTTGGGGATTACACGCCGGGTTATCTTTTTTTTACGGGTTATATTGCCTTGCGGCAGCTTTTTTTATCATGCCAAAACTGCGCTGCACACGCTGTTTCTATCATAAACGCATCTGCAGTACTGGGTTCAGTATCATTGCAGGTAAATTCTATAAAAAAGATACCCAGCATACTTTTACTGAGGGAATCTGGCACAATATTTGCCTTATTCCTATAGGACTTATCCCTTTAGGAGGGGCTCTTTGGAGAATGGTTTTTTGGAAAGACAGTATTAGTATATGGACAGGTATCCTTTTTATTTTGATTTTAACAGGGCTATTGATAGAACATGCCACCCTGGGATGCAGTCTCTGCCATGAATTGCCGAGATGTCCGGCAAGATGGGTTGCGCGAGGAAAGAAGGAGTAAAGGAAAGTAGGAATAATTGTAAGTTTCAAATCAGCAAAACAGTGATTAAATTTCAAGTATTTTTTATAGGAAAAAGAAAGAAATAAATGATTTAGCTTGACAATACTTTTTTGTATCATATATAAATACTATTATAATAGTTTAAGATGTATAAATTAATCATTCAATAAAACATAAGGAGGCATGCTCTATGATTGGGTGTCATTTAGGCAAATTTTTCCAGGTTACCATGGCTGGTGGCTCATACCAGGACGGACTTCTCGCCATAATCCAAGGGCTCCCTCCTGGTTTGTTTTTTACTGAAAAAGAAATTTACGGCGACCTTCTTCTTAGAAAGCCCGGGGCGGATGAGCTTTCCTCGCCTCGAAAAGAGCCGGACCTCCCAATTCTTTATACCGGCATAAATGCAGCAGACACAGTGGAAAATGCCGGGAATAAGGGTAATACTAATGGCACTCCC
>JAUWIR010000277.1 GCA_030605265.1 Pseudomonadota bacterium
AAAGAAATTCTCCTTCGAGCATATAAAAACACCAAAGGAAATATAACTCAAGCAGCACGTCTTCTTGGTATCCATAAGGCTACTTTTTATCGGTACATGAAAACTATGGGATTAACAAGAGAAAGCTTAAACAATACTCCCATCTGATACCTCATTCAGCTCTCTTCAAAAAGAGAGCGTAAATCGACTTATCCTGACTTCCGAAATAAATCACTTCATCCTCACTTACAATAGGAACACAGGTAATAGGCCCTTCTGTAGAAATTTTCCATAATATTTCCCCGGTAAAAGGATCAATGGCCCTTAAATCATTATCATGGCTCCCTATATAAATTATCCCACTCGGCCCAAAGGCTGCCGAAGAGCGAACTTCCGCTCCTGTTTTACATTTCCATTTTAGTGATCCGTTTTTGGTAAGAGCATAGAAATATGTATCATCACTGCCTATGTAGATTGATTCATCCTCTCCCACTATTGGAGATGACCAAACCTGTGCCTCGGTTTGAAAACTCCACTTGGAATTATGAGTTACGGGATCTAAGGCGTACACTTTGGAATCAAGACTGCCAACATAAATAGTCCCGTCTTTCCCAATAGCAGGACGAGATATTACCGGTGTATCGAAAGTCCATTTAATACTCCCATCACTAGAATCCAAGGCATAAAATTTCCCCTCATAATTAGACATGTCCGTTGCGCCCACATAAATGGTCCCATCATCGCTCAGAACAGGAACCGAGACCATATTCCCTAAATTTTGCTCCCATTTTATTTGTCCGTTTGTATGATTAAGCGCATACAGCTTTTTGTTATTGCACCCTATGTAGATAGTCCCATCGCTACCTATTGCGGCGCTGGAAAATACCCAATCCCCCAAATCGGTTTGCCATTTTCCCTCACCTTCTAAATCTATGGCATACACCAGTTTATCTAAACTGCCAAAATAGATAACCTCCTTTTGTTTATCCAATACTGGTGAGGAAAAAACAGCGTTTCCAGTGCCAAATGTCCATATAACATCACCTTTAGTACCTTCATCTCTAATAGCATAAAGATTGTGGTCCCAACTGCCAATATAAATTACACCGTCCTTCCCAAGGACAGGAGAGGAATAAATTACTCCATTAGTGCCAACCTGCCATTTTATATCCCCAATGAGCTTCACGGCTTTAAATTCACGCACTGAAATATCAGAGTCATTAACAGAAATTGGTATTGAAGGTGGGTCAAATTCATATCCTATTTTTTGTGGAATTAGAGTATACTCCCCGTTTAAAACATTGAATTCAAATTCTCCATCCCCATTCGTCCTATCTTCATAATTTTTTGTATTATCTTGTTTTTTTAGGATAATTGTAATCCCCTCTATAGCTTCCCCGGTAATTTCCCCGGAAACCGTATGTACGTCTTCTTTATAATGGATTTCAAAATTATTTTCCTGCGAATTTTCTACGCTTAGGGTAATCTCTCTATTACCGGGAATAAAAGAACCTTCTTCTAAAAACGGGGTTATGACATACGTTCCGGGATAGATCCCAGAGAATTCAAAGTTACCATTTGTTTCACACGTGGTATCCTTTGATACCTGTTCATCTTTTCCTTCCAATTTAACTGTTATTTCATGTATTTTATCTGAAGAGAATTCTTCTTTTGGGTCAGTGATTAAACCGGAAATGGAAAGTAAGGGGATATTTTCTTCTTCTGTTTCATCCTGTGGATTGTTACTGGAAGAATCACCACTTGAACCTCCACAGGAAATACACAAAAATAATATTAAAAAGAGAAACAAAAAATAAGGTACTTTTCTAAATAAAACATGACGATTATCAGGCATTTACTACCTCCATCATTTAATTAATTTAAAGGTGTAGGAATTTTTATTTTATTTATAAGGCTTATACGGCTCATCAGCTTAATTAAAAGTGAGTAAACTATGACGTAGTTTGGTTTTGGTAAGAACATTAACGATTAAGTTGTAGTAAAAAATGCAGCCATATCTTTAAGCCATATTTTTATATCTCGTTATTTTTTTAGTAAAATAGCTACATATTTTTTTTTGCAACATTTAATAAATAATTGATTCCTCAAGCATCCGGAATAATGAAAAAGGTTCATTTTCCTGTTTTTTCCTTGCATCCATTGATTAAGTGTGCTATCGTAGAAAACGGTATAAATAACACAGCGTATGAGTGGGCTAGATGCCCGCTTTTGTTTTATATGCCAAAATGGAGACCGCTATGAGTGGCGATTTATTGAAAGTTATCCAACAAGTTGGTAGAGAAAAAAGTATCGATCCCGAAGTATTGATTGAAGCTATTGAAGCAGCTCTTTTATTAGCTTCAAAGAAAAAATACAGCAACCAAAATCTTGTTTCTCACCTAAATAGAGAAACAGGGCAAGTGGAGCTCTTTAGTATTCGTAAGGTAGTAAATGAGATAGAGGATGAAGAAAAAGAAATCTTGTTGAAAGACGCATTTAAACTAGAAGCTGAAGCCAAAGTAGATGATATGCTGGAGTTAAGAATAGCTACTGAAGACTTTGGGCGAATCGCAGCTCAGACGGCAAAACATGTAATTATTCAAAAAGTTCGTGAAGCTGAACGAGAAAACATATATAACGATTTTAAAAATCGAAAGGGTGAGTTAATAAACGGTATTGTTCTGCGTCATGAAAAGGGAAATATCATCATAGATCTGGGAAAAACAGAAGTTGCCATGTTTGCCAAAGAGCAGATCCCCGGGGAATCTATTCGATACGGCGATCGTCTGCGAGCCTACATTGCCGATGTCTTTAAAACAAACAAGGGGCCTCAAATTATATTATCCCGTACTCATCCGGGGTTTGTGGCTAGACTTTTTGAAACTGAAGTACCAGAGATATATGAAGGAATAGTTAAAGTCATGGGAACAGTGCGGGAGGCTGGAGAAAGAACAAAAATATCAGTATCCTCCAAAGACAATGAAGTTGATCCGGTAGGCGCGTGTGTGGGAATGCGGGGCTCACGCGTACAGGCAGTGGTAAGAGAACTCAATGGAGAAAAAATTGATATTATTCGATGGTCTGAAGACCCTTACACTTTTGTATCCAACGCCCTGAGCCCGGCCGAAATCCTTGAAGCTGAATTCGATCAGGAGACAAGAACCGTAAAAATAGTAGTCTCAGATGAACATTTATCTCTCGCTATAGGGAAAAAAGGACAAAACGCTCGCCTGGCTTCAAAACTTACTGCCTGGAAAATTGACATTCATACCGAATCAGAATCAAAAAAACAAAAAATGCTTCTTAATGAAAAACGAGAGAAGGTAATAAAATTCTTATGTAATCTTCCAGAGATTAATTTAGAAGTAGCCGAAAAAATAATTAATCAAGGTTATAATTCGCTGGAGGAAATAGCCGCTCTCTCGATGGAAAATTTAACATCTATAGTAGATGTTAATGAAGATATGGCAAAAGTTATCATCGCTAATGCCTCAAAAAAAATAAAGAAACAAACTGTAGGAGGTGAGTAAGCTTGGAAAAGGTGCGTATCCATGAATTAGCAAAAAAATTAGGGATACCCAGCAAAAAATTAGTGGCGGAAGTCCAAGAGTTGGGTGTAAAAATTAAGGGTTATATGAGTTCTGTTGATGAGGATACGGCCAACTTGATTATACAGATGCTTGCCCCTAAAGAAGAAAGTCTATCCATAGAAACAGAACCAAAAAAAATTAAACCGGAAGAAAGTGCAGAAACAGAGAAACAGCCAATTTCTGAAACGGAAAGCCCGGAAATACCAGCAGAATCCGCCCAGGAACTAACCAAAATTGAACTAACAGAAGCAGTGACTGTAAAAGAATTAGCTGAAAAGATGGGGAAAAACCCCAATGAAATAATAAAAAAATTAATTCAGATGGGGGTGATGGTCTCCATCAATCAAGTAGTAGATGTTACTGCAGCTATAACCATAGTGAAAGATGCCGGTTTTGAAGTAAGCGTGGTTTATCTTGAAGGAGAGGAAGAAATACAAATTAGTGATGATGAACCCTCCCATTTAGTTTCCCGGCCTCCTGTAGCAACCGTTATGGGGCATGTAGATCATGGGAAAACAAAACTTTTAGACAGCATACGAAATACTAACGTTGCTTCCAGCGAATATGGGGGGATTACTCAACACATTGGCGCCTATAAAGTTAAATTAAAGGGAGGAGACGTTGTCTTCCTTGATACACCCGGGCATGAAGCCTTTACGGCCATGCGGGCACGGGGAGCTCAAGTTACCGATGCGGTAATCTTGGTGATTGCTGCTGATGATGGAGTTATGCCTCAAACTATAGAAGCTATTAATCATGCTCGTGCTGCGGAAGTGCCGATTATTGTAGCCATTAATAAAATTGATAAGCCGGGAGCCAATCCCGAGCGGGTCAGAAATGATTTAGCCAAATTCGACCTAGTCCCTGAAGAATGGGGTGGAAAAACTATTTTTGTTGAAGTATCAGCAAAAACTGGGCAAGGAATCGATAATTTATTAGAAATGATGATCCTGGAAGCAGAAATGTTGGAGTTAAAAGCGAATCCCGATCGGCCTGCTAGAGGCACTATAATTGAGGCTAAATTGCACAAGGGGAAAGGTGCTGTTGCTACAGTCCTTGTTCAAAACGGTACTCTGAGGGTAGGCGATCCATTTGTAACAGGTCTTCATTATGGTAAGGTAAGAGCATTAATTAATGATCAAGGCCGGAAATTAACTGAAGCGCCTCCATCCACTCCGGTTGAAATTTTAGGCATTTCCGGGGTCCCCCAAGTTGGCGATTCATTTATTGTAGTGAGTGATGAACGAAAAGCTCGGCTGATTAGCTCAATCCGGTTGGAAAAACAAAGAGAAGGAGGGCTTCGAAAATTATCCAAGGTGACTTTAGAAGATCTTTATGACCTTATTAAAAAAGGAAAGGTTAAAGAACTAAAAATCATCTTGAAAGCAGATGTTCAGGGTTCAGTTCAAGCTATCAGCGATTCTTTGGCAAGACTCAGTACTAAAGACGTTCAATTAAAAGTCATCCATGGGTCAGTTGGCGCAGTTAATGAAAGTGATGTAATGCTGGCCTCTTCTTCAGATGCCCTTATTCTCGCTTTTAATGTTCGCCCTGCAGTAAAAGCCGCTGCTTTAGCTGAAAAGGAAAAAGTTGATATCAGAAAATATACCATCATCTATGATTTAATAAAAGATATAAGAGCCGCCATGGAAGGTTTATTAGAGCCTACCTATAAAGAGATAATCCTGGGCAGGGCTGAAATTAGACAGGTCTTCACGATTCCCAAAGCTGGGGCAATCGGTGGTTCATATGTATTAGAGGGCAAAATCTTTAAAGGATCAAAATCGAGACTACTACGGGATAATACCGTAATTTATGAAGGGAAAATCACTTCATTGCGCCGATTTAAGGAAGATGCCAAAGAAGTTGCCACTGGTTATGAATGCGGCATAGGATTAGAAAATTTTAATGATATCAAGCCGGGCGATATTATTGAAGACTATGAATTACAGGAAGTTGAAGCCAAGCTATAATCACAACAAAGACGATATTTTTCTATAAATTCAATTCTACCTCTTCTTTTAATAACTATTCAAGTAACCGTTCACAGGTTCAGAACCTATAGTTCTAAAGAAGTAAAAAAAATATAGGCCTACCAAAAAGCTTTTAATGTGTTGTGAGCAAGATCAATAATATAAAGATACCCCTGAACGGTGAACCCAGAACCTTCTTACCTATTCAGATAATTGATCAAAAGATAACATCATCCCATCCTGACAGGCAATTACTTTAATCCCTGTATTTTTTGATAACTCATTGGCCAAGCTTTCAGGATCAGCTTGGAGCATGGTAGTGCCAAAATGAGTCAATAAAGCTATTTTTGGCTTCAGGGTAGCTATTATTCTTTGGGCATCCTCTAAACACAAATGATAGATAACCTTGGATGGATTGGAGCACAAGCAGACTACATTAATAATAAGACAATCAGCTTTATAATAATTGCTTAATTCAGGAAAAAAAAGCGTATCAGTGATCAAAGAAATAGTCTTGGTTAAGCGAAATTTCAATCCATAGGTTTCTACCGGATGATTATGTCGAATGGGTGTTATAAATTCAATTGATCCAATACCATA
Source organism: Pseudomonadota bacterium (assembly GCA_030605265.1). GTDB lineage: Bacteria > SZUA-182 > SZUA-182 > DTGQ01 > DTGQ01 > JAUWIR01. The sequence goes on from JAUWIR010000277.1 coordinate 6,143, forward strand.
TGACTTCCCCTCTTCTAATATAATGATCTCATTAAGATAAGAGCGTAGATATTGAAATACCACCGGATCATAATTCAAAGCATCAAAAGGGGCGAATAAAGTTCCCCTTTTTTGTATTCCCCCTTTGGTCATGGCCTCAATAATGATATTAACATCAGCAACATGATCTAAATGCCTATGGGTCAATACAATCCCGTCAAGTTTAAAGGGGTCTAATTTGGGTTGACTGGAGAGGCATTTGACTAA
>JAUWIR010000377.1 GCA_030605265.1 Pseudomonadota bacterium
CCCCCCATGGAGGCTGAGTTAAAATACCGCACAATCTGATTGATAACCTTGTCCATGCCAAAAAATTCTTTCTCAAAAAAAGCATATTTTTTGACCGGCTCATTCCTGCGCAAACGCCTCATCCTGCTGCTATTTTCAGGGCTTTCAACCCTCATTCCAGGTGCGATGATGATTTTATACATTCTTGCATGAGCTAACTGGGCCACACAAGGGTCCTCTTTGACAATATTCAGATAATCTAAGAAAGTGCCCTCAAATCGATGACGATCTCTTACCTCCCGGTCTTTTTGAATCAATTCCCCGAAAAAATCTATATTGGTGCTCACTGTCATAATTATCCCTCCCTGCAGCCTTGTTTACGAAAACCTTTTATTAAAAGCTTTCGGAATATTCTTTGACTGTTAAAAACTGAATCATATTCTATATTTTACAGGACGATGTTAATCAAGAAAAACTTATTTATCATAAAATGCATAAAGCTTGCCAGCCCCACTGGGTAGTGAATTATTTATTATTCTCAATAATTTGAAAGGTAATGTAATCAACTGAAATTTTCTTTCCCTCCAGCTAAAGATCTCCGCTAAAAATTCCCTAGGGGGTGCATAATTTCAATGCAGGCCTGCTCAGAATTCGATCTTCTCATGAACGATCAAAGGTTCTGAGTTCAGGGTTCAGGGTTCAGAGTTCAGGGTTCAGAGTTGTCTTTGTTTCATTGACCTTGCCCATAGGTGTTTACAAAGTTTTCGTGAACCTGTAAATTTTTGGACTTTAGTTTTGGCCCCCCCTAAGCCTTTGAACCCAAAACCTTTGAACTCTGAACTCTGAACTTTTGAACTCTGAACCTATATTTTCTATTTTGTATTGATTCCTGGAAAATGATATACTGAGTTTGTTTAAAAAAGTAACTAGAGAAATATTCGTGAACTTTTGGGCATCCTTCATAAAGAACTAAAAGTAGTTGACACTTTTATTTCTTTTGGGAAGAAAATTGGTATTTTATTGCTTTTTATTTTTCTACCATGAAGAGTATGAAGGACATGATGAAATTAAAAAATCTTCTTGCTCTTCATGTCCTTCATGGTGAAATAAAAAAATTACTTTATTAAGATTAAGAATAGGAAAATTTTATGAAAAAGGGTTTAAAAATTTTCGGCATACTGTGCCTAATTTTTTTTATCGCCATTTTTAGTATTACTTTTTTTGCCAAAAAATATTTTACCTCTGATAAAATCAAAGAACTTATTTTGCCCTATGCTGAGCAAAGTATCGGGAGAAAAATATCGATAGACAGCATCGATATTCATTTGTTCAAAGGGATAGAGGTAAATACCATTGCTATTCAAGATGCCCGGGCTTTCAGTTCAGGGTCCTTTCTTACGGCTAATAAGTTTATCCTTAAATACTCCCTTTGGCCCCTTTTAAAAAAACAGTTAATGATCCATAAACTGATTATTGTTGAACCATCTATTTCACTTATCCGTAATGAGGCTGGAAACTATAATTTTGACGATCTTCTGGCAAATAACAGCTCAAAATCTAAGGCCAAAAGGGAACCTGAATCACCAGCACCAGCCTCCAAGGCGCTTTTATTTACTGTTTCCCAAATTGCACTGCAAAAGGGAACCATTACTTTTTTGGATAAATCAATTCTTCCTTCACGATCACTTTCATTAGAAGAAATAAATTTTGAAGCCAAGGACATATCCCTAAACGCTCCTTTTCAATTCAGTCTTTCTGCCGGGATACCGGCAAAACAGCAGAAAGGGACAATCTCTGTGACCGGCCATATTAATTTGGTTTCAAAAAATATGGACCTCCAATTAAAGATTCAGAATATGGACCTGACTCTTTTTGAACCCTTTTACAAAGATGCTATCCCCCTGCAGCTTTTGTCTGCACGTCTGGTCTTTTCAACCAATGTAAAAAGTTCTCAAGGAAAAAAAATTCTCTCTAAAGGAAAGATAACCATTGACCAGGTAAGCCTTCTTTCTGAAGCTCTCTCTATAAAAAAACCTATCAAGAATTTAGATTTAATAATGGATTATACTATACAAATGGATCTTACTAAAAAAGAGATTTCCATAGATCAGATTAACCTGACAACCCTCCAGGTCCCTCTGCTTATTTCAGGGAAAATAACCAATTTTGATTCTGCAAAAAGAACATTGGAATTCTCTGCTAACTCAAAAAAGATTGACCTTCACAAAATCTTAAAAGCAATTCCCTCTGCGCTGCTTCCGGAAATTGTAAAACAGATGGATATTAATGGCAAATTAGCTGATTTAAAAATACACCTTAAATCATCCCCTGATCATCCACTTTTTGCGTATCAAGGTAAGGTTAATTTACAAGATATAACCGCAACCTATAAACCCTACGCTTCTTTTGTGCCAACCTTAAATGGAAGCATAGAAATAACCCCTCAAGAGATAAAAATACTGCCTACCAAAATCAGTTTACTTCAATCGCAAATCCTTCTTGAGGGCCTTATTTCCGATTACCTTAAAAAACCTTTCCTTACTCTTCAAATTGATTCTACCTTTCCGTACTTGGCCAATATTTATAAAGCTATTCCAAAGCAGATATCACCAATGATTGAGAAAATAGAAATAAAAGGAGCGACAAAACTTTCTGCCAATTTAGCTACAAATCTAAAGGATTTGTCCAAAATGAAGTATGCAGGAACTGTGGAACTTCAAGACCTTAATGTGAAATATCAACCTTACTCCTCGCTTTCACCTAATATCAAAGGTCTCATTCTCTTTGATGAGCAAAAAATCACCATAGAAAAATTACAAACTCGGATTTCTCAGTCAGACTTGTCCTTAAAAGGAACGGTTATTGACTATTTAAAAAATCCCTCTTTTCAGCTTGATCTTCAGTCCACCTTTCTCAATGTTGATGAGATCCTGGCAAGTTTTCCCCAAAAACCCCAATCATCTGAGGATACTCCAAAAACAAAAGATAAAGAAATTGAACCAATTGATTTAAAGGGGCTTTCCGCTTCTGGCACTATTAAAATTACCAAATCACTTTATAAAAACCTTGCTCTCACTGATACCTCTGTTCAATACGCTCTAAAAAATAATCTATTTGAATGGAAAAATTTTAAAACCCACATTGAGCCAAAAGGAATAATAGCCACGAATGGGAGTTTCGATTTCAGCTCCCTAAAGTATATTTCTTCAGTCCAAACAGACTCTGTTCCTGTTAATAAATTCCTTTCACTATTTTATCCAAAAATTGGTGCAGTATTTACTGGAAAACTCAGCTCAAGTTTTCAGGTATCAGGAACAGGGCTTAAAAAAGAAGAAATTCAAAAAAATTTACATCTTAATAGTTCATTTAACCTTTTTGACGGGAAAATTCAAAACACAAAAATCGGTGAAGGCATATCCTCCCTACTCAAAATTGCCCGTCTTTCCGATCTTCATTTTGATTCCATGAAAGGAAAAATGGAGGTAATTAAAGGCAAAGTGAAACTGGCTTCAAGAATAGTAGATAAAGATTATCTCATTGAACCCCGGGGAATCATCGGTCTTGATGGGTCATTATCCCTTGACCTTCCCACAAAAATCTCTCCAAAAATCAGTGGCCGAAACAAAATGTTCAGCCAATACCTAGCAGACGATAAGGGATGGATAAACATCCCCTTGAAGGCAAAAGGGACTGTTTTAAAACCCAAAGTCTCCATAGATACCAAGGCAGTTCGGAAAAAAACAGAAAAAAAATTAAAAAAGAAACTAAAAGAAAAAATACTCCAAGAATTATTTAAAGAAAAAGAAAAAACGAAAGAGTCTCCTGAAAAAAATTTAATAAAAGATACTTTAAAAAACCTCTTCAAATAGATTAATATGAAAGGCAGGTTCTGAGTTCACTGTTCAAGGTTGTCTTTGTCTCATTGAACTAGTTCTCAAATATCCCATGCAAGATATTTCAAAAACCCGGAAAAAAAAAGAAGCAAAATCAATAGAAAAACTAGCTGGAGAATTAGCAGCTCTTTCGGCAAATGAATTATCCAAGCTTCCATGCGATGAGATCATTGTGGCTGAGATAAAAAAATTGCAGGCATTAAAACAATTTAGCGCCCGCCGCCGCCAACTCAAATTCCTCAGCAAGCTCTTGCGGAATCTTGAGGCTACCCCATTATTTGATCATCTAGAAAAAAATAAAAAATCTCACTTAAAACAAGATATACTATTTCACCAATTGGAGCACCTTAGAAACCGGATATTAAATGAAGAAAATGAAGAAGAAGCCCTTGAGGAGGTGAAGGAAAAATACCCTGAATTATATTTGCAAAGGTTGAAGGACTTGGCCCATAAATATCGATGGACCAGAAACAAAAAATATTCATGAGAAATCTTTCGGCAGCTCAAAATAGCTCAAAGCCATTTATCTTATAACAATCAATAGAAATAAAAAAGGATGAACAATTTTTTCAAGTATATTTTTAAAAAAAAATAAAATAAGGAGTTAATATGCCTACGTATGAATATGAATGTGAAAGCTGTGGTCATAGATTTGAAATCAAGCAAAAAATTTCAGATGCTGTAATAGAAGAATGCCCTCAATGCCAAGGGAAAACAAGAAGGCTTATTCAAGGGGGGAGCGGATTTATTTTAAAAGGTTTTTCAACTGAACAAAACCAACAGAAACCCAGGTGCGGCCAAAGTACTCCCTGCTGTGGGAGAGATATTCCTTGTGGTGATAAGCCCTCTTGTGAATAAAAACAAAAAATAATTTTCTTAAGCATGATTAAGCTGATCATAGGTTACATTTTTAACGTTACCTTGATCCAAACCATGTCAAAATGAGAATTGCTGTTTTTGCGCAAAAATTTTTAATGCCTTGGAGCCTTCGTGGCAAAAAAATTCCGGGTCAGAAATTACAGGGGAAATAAGAGATATGGAGAGAGGGACTTGCCTATAAGGTAATGAAAAAGCTCATAAAAAAATACTATCGAAATATGTTAAGTAATTTCTGTTTTTCAGCTTCAGTTACTTTATTCATCTCATTCAAAAGCTTATTTAATTCAAGGATAAAATCTTTTCTTTGCAATAG
>JAUWIR010000436.1 GCA_030605265.1 Pseudomonadota bacterium
GTTGATAGCTGTTTATTCTTGGAAGAGTTTTCAGAAATGAAATCACATAATAGGAAAATACCGGTGGATGCAAAGAAGTTGATAAAAAGAAGAAAAAATGCCGGAAAAAATACAAAAACTGTTTTTAGCCGCAGCAACTTAAATGCCAACCGCTATTTGTTGACATAGTAAAATTTACATAATTATAAATCCAAAAAATAAAATATTTAAGCCAATTGAAAATAAGATGGACAATGAACTACTTGATTGGGGAAAAAAAACTGACAGTATTGCGTCTGAGCTAAAAAATTACAAAAAAACCAATATATTTAAATTTGTGTATTCAATTTTAGGAATGATCTGCGGTATGATTTGTGTTATGCTGGGATCAATCATCATTTTCAATGATTTAATAAAATATTCTATTGTAATGAAAATTAAAATGCCATATCTCAATTTTGAGATTTCCAATGCCCCTGCCGGTGTATTATTTGCTGTCATTGGATTCCTCATTATTCTTATTAGTAAATACGCTAGAGAAAAATATTCGAAATAAAAACATTGGCATAAATAGATATTTTATCTTGCCAGATTAAAAAATCGGGGCCATTCTATTAATACCCTGATGATAAAAAAATACTTGCCCACCAAAACTAAAATACCTTGTTCAAAAATAAAAAAAGACAATCAATTTCACTGATGAAAAACAAATTTTTTTATTTGTGTGGAAATTGTTGTTTAAATCTGAATGATTCATGCTGCACGACAGCCGATGAAGAAGATTTGCTCAGATGGGAGGAAGAAGAGCGCTGGGATATTCTCGATTATATCGATGGTGGAGACCTTTGGATAAGTCAAAAAAACATGCTCTACAAACCGGATGCAAAGGATTTCATTGAAAAAATATGCTCCCGGAAAAAAAGCCGCCTATCCGAGTTACCCTTTACTTTTAACATTCTGAGCATCAAAAGGGAATTCCTAATAATTTGACATAATCAACAAAAATTGGATATACTTTTAAGTATATATATTTTTTATAAATCAGCTAAGTTTACACACTTTTATTTTTAAAAAAGCAATGAAAAAAATTAAGGAAAAAGGCTTTGTGCCTTTTCGTACCAAACTTGTTTATTTTGGACTTACCCTTATTGCCATCGTAGCCTTGCCCATCCTTTATTTCGAAATTCAGCGCCCCTGGCAGAAATTGTATGGACTTGTGGATAGGACTGAAGCGTTACTCAGTGGCCTTACTCCTTCATTTGATAAAGAAGAACTAAGACAAATGAATCAGTTTGCCCTGGAAATGATTGATGTTCTCTATGACGGGATAAAAGAGGAGCATCCTGATGATTATTACCCTGATTGGGCGCCTTCTCAAGCCTTTAATCTGTTATTAATTGAAGAAAAACTTTTAACAAAAAAAGAAGTGGCCAGCCAATTTGAGGAGGAGGATCTGCAGTACTCTGAATTCAGCTATGAGGAACTGGAAAAATGGTATCAATTCTGGCAAGAAGAGCTGAATAAAAGACCAGGGTTATTGCTTATTTTTAAAAAGTACAAAAAGATCCTTATGGAGGCTCATGATAATGCCGGGGCCTCGGGTTTTGATATAGCCGATATTTATGTAATGCTGGATACTGGGCAGGCTAACTCAGGTTTTTTTAAAGAGAATATTGCTTTTGTTTTGGAAAGTCTTCCTTGGTGGGAAAGTTGTTACTCTGGAGAACCCTATAACCTGGTAGAAACAGACACAGAAAATTGGCGAGCGTCCTATGATCATAAGCTCGGCGGCCGCCCGGGGTTTCACCACAATCCTGTTTTTGATCCTGAGAGGTGGTATCTTCCTCGATTTGATAAAGACAAATGGGGAACATGGTTCACCAGCTGGGTAGCTAGGGAGAGTCACAGCAAGAGGGGCGAGGTTATCTATAATTCCTTTAATATTGATTTTGAGGCCGGCAAAGTAACAAATTTAATGATGAAGGTAGGACTGGCCGTAATTGTAATCACTATCCTCCTGCTATCAATCGTTATTTTCACATCACATCGACTCGGACTGATGCTTATCCGCCCTATTGAAGCACTGATTAAAGGTGCCGAAGCGGTTATGGCTAAAAATTACGACCACGTGGTCCCCATTTTCGGAAAAGATGAATTCAAGCGTCTGAGTGAGGTTTTTAATGAAATGATCAAAAGGGTTCGAGAAATGGTTAATCTTAAGGAAACCCTCACTAAGTTGCTTTGTGAAGAATTGGCGGAAAAAGCAGCAACAGGCGGTCTTGTCCTTGGGGGCCAAAATGTGTGCTGCACCATTTTATTTACTGATTTTGCCGGTTTCTCTACCCTGACGCGAAAAATGAATGCAGAAGAAGTTGTCAAACTTCTGAATTTCTACTTTGGAGAACTTATACCCATTATCAAAAAATGGGGTGGCTTTCCCGATAAATTTATTGGCGATGGGATTATTGCTATTTTTGGCGCTCCAGTGCGCTTTGAGGATCATGCTAAACAAGCGGTCCGCTGTGCTATTGAAATGCAAAGAAGATTGAGGACTATAAATAATGAGCGAATACAGAAGGAAAATATCGTTTTTGAAATGCGAATTGGTTTAAATACCGGAGACGTCGTGGCCGGGTTCATTGGCTGTGACCTCAAGCTTGAGTATACGTCTATTGGAGAGACAACCAACCTTGCCAACCGTATGGAAGCAAAATGCGAGATTGGCCATGTCCTTATGTCTAAAGATACATTTGATCAAATCAAGGATATCACTTTCGAGGAGGTATCTATCAGCCAAACACCTGAAAAAGAAATTGTCAAGGGATATCTTGAGCCTGTCAGCACCTATGGTATTAGAGTTCAAGATCTAAAAATAGAGAAAAATTTAAGCACCAGCGATCCCAGTAATTTTTATATTTATCAAACACATTCCACTGCTTAAGCAAGGTATTACATGATATCTTGATAGAAAAAAATTAATGATAATCAGGCATCCTTCACTGAGACGGAAAAGTCGTTTACACTTTATTTTTGATTTTAGAAATGAAATTTTTGATTAAAAAAACATGCCATCAGAATGGTTTTTAAATTTTGCCATCATTAAGGTATATTATTTTAAGAAGAATGTTCACTGTTCTGAATAATATAATTTATTTAATTATCAGACAATTCTACCCTTTTTTTCTGGGCACTTTTTTAACTACTTCGGTGGGCATTTTTTCGGACTTATACTGATCATCAAATGCAATACAAGTCCTTGGTTACCATGCTGTGCCGTTATTCCTAGCGTGAGTTTACTAATTACGCATAAGTCTTTATTTATCAATAAGTTATAATTGTAGGTAAGCCATTAATAAATAAAACTTTATTTATTAATTAGGGCACTTAAAAATTACATAACTTATTGTAAACAAACAGTCAGGAAGATGTAAAAGTAGTACAATGAAGCGACCAAATATTATATATGATATGCTGCTACTGATGAAATAATCAGGAAAGCGGAGGAATTAAAGTATGAAAAAAAAGCTGTTGGTTTCTGTTCTCATGGTTGTTTTTACCATAAGTTCGGGATTAATAAGCTGCAATCAATCGAAGAAAAAACATCAAGACCTAAAAAATAAAACTGCCAAGGTCTGCGAAACGAAGTATGATGCTTGCCCTGTAGGACACCTCATTTCGAACCTCAAAAATGGTGATGCAGAAATGCGAAAAAAAGCAGTAGTAGCTTTGGCCAAAACAAAGGGCCCTCAAGTAGTAGGACACCTTATTGAGGCGCTCAACGATAAGGATGTAAATGTAAGAAAAGTGGTTATATGGGCTTTAGGGTCCCTGAAAGCTCCCCAAGGTGTTGAGCCCCTCATTTTGGCCTTAAAGGATAAGGATGGTCATGCGCGGCAAAAAGCGATAGACGCCTTGGGTATGACAGAAAATCCCCAAGCAGTTGAGCCCCTTATTGTCATTTTGAAGGATAATGATCGGCAGATGCGGCAACGTACGGCAACTGCTCTTGGAATGATAAAGGACTCTCGTGCTGTAGTACCGCTCATTAGTGCTCTAAAGGATAAAGATTGGCAGGTCCGAAGACAGGCTGCAGAAGCCCTTGAAATGATCAGAGCTCCCCGAGCCATTGAGCCGCTTATTGTCAGTCTGAGGGATAATAATTGGCATGTTCGAAAAATAGCCGTAAGAGCATTGGGAACAATAAAAGGCGCGCAGGTGATAAAGCCCATTACTTCATGCCTAAAAGATGAGGATTGGCATGTACGAAAACAGGCTGTTGATGCCCTGGAGGAAATAGGGATTTTTTCCGTGCCGTCTCTTATTCTCGAGTTTGGCCATTTTACCCTCAGTCTCAGGGTTGAGACAAATATCCAGGATATCGTAGATCATGGAGCTTTTAAAGGCGAGTTTGAGTCATTTCCATAACAAACATTAAAACAGATAGTTAGAA
>JAUWIR010000249.1 GCA_030605265.1 Pseudomonadota bacterium
AAATTCCTTTACCTTTTGCCAATAGTAACGGGCATTTTTTTCATCTCCAAAGGATTTCATTAAAGAGACAGCCGCTTTTAATCCAGCCACACCCCAAAAATCATCCCAGTAGTAAAAATTATTGGGCCCAAGATGCTCGGCGCTAAATCCGGCCGGCAGCAAGCCTGCCTGATAACCCTCAAGGTCATCAGGCAAACGTTTTCGTAGTATCCATTTGGCGCCCTTCATAATCATCTTTTTCCATCTTAGGGGGAATTCTGTTTTGGTGCATTTAAAAAATCGGTCAATGATCCAGAGGACCTGGCCATTTGAATCCCATTCTCCTTCCTGGGACAGAAAATACCCTGAAAAAGTCTGTTTTGCCGGAAATTGACATAAGGCTCGATAAACCCTTTTTATCATATTTACAGACAACATAGCCTCAAGGATGAAGGCTGCATCCCTGAACCAAAAGCGCTTATAGGTATAAGGGCCTGGATACACTTCTTCAGGAGAATGCAAGATAAGTGTTCTGACGGCTGATTTGAAGAGGAATTCAAACTGCTGATCAGGCAGGCTAAGTTGACAAACCCCTTGCATAGCAGCCGGCCATGTATCATGGAGAGTTTTTGACGGGAAAGGTGAAGCTGTGGCCTTGTCCTTGGATAAAAAAACCTCAAGCCCCACTTTATGCTCTATATTTGCCTGAAGGGGAAAAAGGGCTGCTGCCGTGGCTAAACCTACTTCACACTCAATCTTTCTTCTCTCCGGTCTTTGCAAAAGGGAGAAAAACACATCACCACTATGATAATAGGACACTGTATGCCGCGGGACCCTTTTATGAAAGCTGACACAACGAGTTCCATTAATCAGCCAATTTTTTCGATCATAGGCAAGGGCCACCTCATGAATAAAACTTACTCCCTCCGGATTGTAAGGCCGCAAAGCCACCACCAGCCATCCCGGCCGGCTGGATTGTGCGCGAAAGTTCATGCAACAGTGAGGTTGGCCCTTTCTTTTCTCAACCCAGGTTTCTATTTCAAGCTCCATTGACTCTGCCCTGGTTTTTGTCCTTATGGAAAATCTCTCTTCTCCAAAAACTAATTCCTGCGAAGTATTATTCTGTTGAGAGGGGATGAGGGAAGCCCCTTCCTATGAGACAACCCATCCATAAATAGACCAGCCATCAAAAAAGGGGGTCACTAGCCCCCGTGGATCAACTATAGGCATAGCTTTGCAGTCGGGAATACCAACGGCCGTCCTATTGCGATGGGTCAAATTAATGTGGGTCAGGGAAAAAGAACGGGGGATAAAAGATGCATCCAGAGGATTAAATTGCTTCTTCACCCAGAAAGGCCAGATCCAGTCAAGATTATGCTGAATTGCTCCTGTATTCATAAGACCGCGGGCATGAAAAATAACCCCTGCGCGAATCAGCTCAATGGGCTCGGTTACCTCGGAGGGCTGAGCAAACCGTCGAAGATGAGAGATAATGGCAATAGGGTCAATAAACCCATGGGTCCGGGCTGCACGTCGAACAATAAATCTCCAGGGTAACCATTTAAGCCACATAGAGAATATCCCAAATTAGCAACAATTAACTATTAATAAATAGTATTTACTAATTATCTTCGATAAAACTTTTTCCCGCCCCCCTTCATAAAGTGGGGCTGCTGTTGTTGCCTGACCACGGTTTTTTCCAACATAAATACCGGCCATACATCTTTATAGGCACGCATTTTCATTTTTTGATTATTCTGTAAGGCCCGCAAATTAGCCTTGATATTATCATCACTAGGCAGCTTTTTTAGGCCCTTGTTAAGGACTGTTATAGCCTCTTCTTTCTTTCCGACATGATTTAAACAATAAGCGTATAAAGACCAAACAATACTCTCTTTACCGGAGGCGCGAGCCGTTGCTTTAAACACTTTTTTCATATTTTCTATATCTTTCTTTTTCATGTACAATACACCCAGCATACAATGCCCTATGTAGTGGCTGGCAATTCCCTTTTTCAAATATTCTTCTGCCTTTTTAAAATCTTTTTTATAATAGTAGATAACTCCAATCTGGGAATTTAACTGCGAAGCAATAAAAGGGTTGCGATATTTATACCGAAAGCCGGCCTCTAAAACAGATATAGCTTTATCAAACCTTCCTCTGGTCAGCTCAACATTGGATGCTTCAACAATGACGGTTATTTTTTTCATAATAAATTTGGCCAGAAGAAAAAAGATCCCTATGGCACTCAAAGTACCAAGCGACATTCCAATAGCCCAGTGAAGTGCGAATTGTGTACATAAAAAGAAAATACCAACACCTACAAGCAAAGATATTATAATATTAATCATTTATCAAAACTCCTTATTAATTTTCAATCATTATAATCAAAAAACCATATTTAAAAATGAGAGAATAAAATTTATCAGAATTATGCTCATTTTTCAAGGCATGAATACATTGGCCCATCAAATTATGGTGTTTATTGAAAAAATTGAAAAATTTGAAAAAATAAAAAGATTCTGCTTGACATCTTTTTTCTTAATATGAAAAGATATTAAGCCTTCTGAAAAAATTTTTCTTCTTCACACTGGACCTTTATTGCTTTCTTGTCTTTTTAATGGTATTCTTACATAAAAATTCTCTATTTTCTTTTACTTTTATAATCCCGGAGATTATAAATTTATTGGCAAAAAATGGATAAATATAAAAATTTTTACTATATCTTTATTATGGGGAGGGAACTCCTATGTCAAAGTAAAAAAAAATGCTGAAAAATCTATCATTTTAATTTTGGAGGTCATTATTACGTTATGAGTAACTTAGACGAAACTAAAGAACAGACAATCAATGAAGAAGGGAGGGAGGAGACTTTTGCCGAACTTCTTGATGAAAGCAACACCAAACCAAAGAAGTATTCCCAAGGACAAAAAATAAAAGCTAAAGTTGTACGAGTCACAGATGAGTGGATTTTTGTTGATTTAGGTGGAAAAAGCGAAGGAATCATCGCAGTAAGTGAATTTGAAGCATCAAATGTACCTGCAGTAGAAGAGGAAATTGAAGCTCAATTCCTCTATTTACAAGAGGATGAAATTATTCTCACTACCAAAGTTGGCGGCGCTAAAGCTTCAAGAAAACAACTTGAAGATGCCTTTCACGCTCAAATTCCTGTTGAAGGGCAGGTGATGGGTGAAATCAAGGGAGGATTAGAGATAAAAATTGCCGGAGTAAGGGCTTTTTGTCCATCTTCACATATGGAAATGCGTCGCGGCGGGAATCTTTCAAAATATAATAACAAAAAACTTCTCTTTCATATTCTTGAATATAAAGAGGGTGGCCGCAATATCATTGTCAGCAGAAGAAAGCTATTAAAAGAGGAACAGGAAAAGAAGATAGCTGATTTAAAAGAAAAATTACAAATCGGCAAAGAGGTCACAGGAAAAGTCCGCTCTATTCAAAATTTTGGTGTATTCGTTGATTTAGGCGGCATTGATGGTTTGATTCCAGTATCCGAGATGAGCTGGGGCAGGGTAGAGGACCCCTCTGAAGTAGTCAAGATGGGAGAAAAAGTGTGCGCCAAGATCAATTCTATTGATTGGGGAAAACAGCGTATTTCTCTCAGTTTGAAGGACACTACTGAAGATCCGTGGAACACAGTTGCTCAGCGCTATGAGGAAGAGACTTGGATTGAAGGCACTGTAGTGCGCTTAACGGATTTTGGGGCCTTTGTTACCTTGGAAGAAGGAGTAGACGGATTAATTCATATCTCCAATTTAAGTGCCGAACACCATGTAAAACACCCCAAAGAGGTAATTGAGGTTGGCCAAAAAGTGGAGGTGCGGATTTTAAAAATTGATAAAGAGAATAAAAGAATTTCTTTATCCATGGAGCCTGAGCACATCAATCCATTTAAAACCGGAGAGCTTGATATTAATGAAGGAGAACTGCTTCAGGGAGAGGTGGATTCAGTAAAGCCCTTTGGTGTTTTCGTTAAATTACCCAACAGCCTGGTCGGGCTGATACCAAATGAAGAGATGGGCACACCAAAAGGCACTAAGCACAAAAATATGTTTCCCTCCGGAAGCAAGATAGAAGTTGTTGTTCTTTCTATTGATAAAGAGAATGAAAAAATTCGCTTAAGTAGAAAAGCTGCCGACACCAAGAAAGAACAAGACAATGTGCAAAATTTTCAATTCGCTTCCCAGGAAAAAGAAGAGATGCAATTAGGGTCATTGGGGGTTGTTTTAAAAGCAAAATTAGAAGAAAAATTAGGCAAAAAATATAAACTGAGTTAAAAGGCAATACCTAACCGAGGGGCCATACTTTATTGAAAGTGGCTATAAATAATCGGCGGCTTTTACTTGGTGTTTTCGATAGATTATTGCATACTTAAGGCCACTCTTGGTATCAATCCTAATTTTTATCCGTATTCTCACTCTCCTTTTTTTTAATCCTTTAAGAAAAGATAAAGGAGCAAGACAATTATGTCGGAAGAAAATAAAAAAGCCAATCCTGCTGTAAATTTCCAAATCAAAAAAAAACTCGCCTGGGATTATCTCACTGATAAAGACAAAGAACACCTTCAAGCTCTTTGTCAAAGGTATATCAATTTTTTAAATACAGCCAAAACTGAAAGAGAAGCCACACAGGTCATTTTGCATCAAGCGGAAAAACTTGGCTTTAAAAATATTGAAGAAGATGTTCAAGGAGATAAATTTTTTTCCCTCAATCGTGATAAAAATATCGCCCTCTGCCAATTAGGACAAGAGGACATCCGGCAAGGGATTCGGCTGATTGTCTCCCACATTGACTCCCCACGGCTTGATCTTAAACCAAACCCCCTCTATGAAGACCAAGATATCGGCCTCCTCAGGACCCACTACTATGGCGGCATAAAAAAATATCACTGGGTGGCCATTCCTTTGGCCCTGCACGGGGTTGTCATCTTATCAGACGGTAAAAAAGTGGAGCTGAAGATTGGCGAAAACCCTGATGACCCTGTTTTTACTATAAGTGATCTCCTCCCCCATCTTGGCAGAAAAAGTATGGAAACAAAAAAAATAAAAGATGCTATTGAGGGAGAAAAATTAACTATTCTCTTCGGACAGCAACCCTTACCAGGGGATACTGAAGCCAAAGAAAGAGTAAAAAATAACCTCCTTTGTTTGCTGAATGAAAAATACGGCTTGAAAGAAGAAGATTTTATTAGTGCGGAAATTGAATTAGTCCCTGCCTGGAAAGCACAAGAAGTAGGCTTGGATCGCAGCATGATCGGCGGCTATGGACAGGATGACCGCATTTGTGCCTTTACCTCCATGGAGGCGATCTTTGCCCAAACAAAGCCGAGATACACCTCTGTTGTTCTTTTTGTAGATAAAGAGGAAATTGGGAGTGAAGGAAATACCGGCGCCTTATCCCGCTTCTTTGAACTGGTTATCTCAAAACTCATGCAAAAAGCAGGGATCAAACCCGAAGAACACCTTCTTCGCGAAATCCTCTTTCTATCCAAAGCCCTGTCAGCGGACGTAAATGCAGCGCTTGATCCTAATTATCCTGAAGTATTTGAAAAACAAAACGCCTCTTTTATGGGCCAGGGAATCAACATCTGTAAATACACAGGCTCAGGAGGAAAATACGCAGCCAGTGACGCCAGCGCTGAATATATGGGAGAAATCAGAAAGCTCTTCAATGAAAACAAGGTCACCTGGCAGGCCAGGGAACTTGGTAAAGTTGATGAGGGCGGCGGTGGAACAGTAGCCAAATTCCTGGCAGCCTATGGAATGGATATGATTGATTGCGGCCCCCCAATCCTCAGCATGCACGCTCCCTTTGAAATTGCCGGCAAAGCTGATCTTTATGAAACCTACAAAGCCTATAAGATATTTCTGGAAAAGTGCTGATTAGCTTTTTCTAAACGAAAAGGGCCCTTTATCTAGATAAATATCATACTTTATCATATTTATGATCTTCACACCCGGATAAAGCAGTATTACCAAAAAGTGCGATTCGACTATCCGTCAATATAATCAACGACAAAATAGAAGCCATGGTGGCCTATTTTGTGAAGCAGCACCTGAGGATACAATATGGGCCTTCCGTTTTTTGATGGGGAAAAAACCAAAACAAGTGGTGAATATACGAAAAGTGGGCTTCAGAAACGGTTGTTATACAACCAAAGAGTTCCATTAAAAAAGGCAGAGTCATTACAGGCTCTGCCTTTTTTTCGTGTCAAACTGTCTCTTATTGTGATCCCGATTTTTTTTGTATCTTATGCTTTAGCTGCGGCAGGTTTTCTATAACAGTATTTAGTAATTGCTGCAGCTCTTGTACCTGGTTTTGTAAGGTGTCGAATTCATCACGACTAATATCGACTGGGGGACCTTGTGGACCTTCCGGACCCATCGGACCTTGAATACCTTGGTCACCTTGTGGGCCTGTGTCTCCAATTGGTCCTTGAATACCTTGGTCACCTTGTGGGCCTTCCGGACCTTCGGGACCTTGCTCACCAATACAGTCAAAAACATCAACAAAACCGTCTTCGTTGAAGTCTTCCTCATCCAAATTTTTGACGCCGTTTTCATTAAGATCCCAGCATGAGATACAGCAGGCATCACCGCCAATGGCTGGTTCATAATCTATAAAAGATAGGCTGTACCTAGGCTGTTAAATTTTTAGTATTATGTATAATACTTTTTCATGCTAGATTTGTGTATAAAACCCATTTAAAAATTCAGACGTTTCCTAAAGATTACTTAAGCAGAAAAGAAGTTCATTGGTAAA
>JAUWIR010000409.1 GCA_030605265.1 Pseudomonadota bacterium
CAGTGGCACTCGCTACTTTAACGGCTTTAAAAAGAAATAAAGAGTATGTTAACTGGTTTGAGGATAGAGATCTAAAATTTAAATTGGTAGCATAATCATTTTTCTAATTGCACAGCTCGAAATTTTTCAAAATGTCTCTATAAAAATCAGTTTCTTCGAAAGTTACTAGATTTTTTCTAGATATTCTTGTACAATATCTTATCTTTAAAAAGCAAATCTTTACTAATTATATTTACATCAAGAAAATACTTCATCTCTGGTTTCTATTTACATTCGTTGATCAGGCTGGTTGATTTTGAAAGAACTAAAGAATCGCCCTCCTGTGGAGATGAGTATTCCTTTAATTTTGTGTGAATATATCCATGTGAAAAGTTATTGCCACATGAAAATTTTTTGTTATGGTGTAGGCTACATTTATATAATTATACTTTTTATTATCTTCTCTTGCCTTCTCTTCCTCTCTCCGGAGGTAGCGGCTGTAACCGGTCCTCATGGTAGAAAAAGGGAAGATAATAACAAGGGAGTTTGTGCCAACTGCCATATGCCCCATGGCGCCAAAGAAGGCAAACTCTGGGCTTTGGAAATCCCTCCTAAAATTTTCGGCGGCGCACGGGCACGCTGTTACTCCTGCCACAATGATCTCTTGCCATATGGCAATGCCTATAAATCCATGAGTCTCTTTGGAGAGTCGTTTATCCTTGGCAAGATGGATGTTTTTGACCCGGATAGGTTTGAAGACCATGTCATGCATGGAGGGGCTGAGTACGAAAACCGGGCTGAATATAAAGACTGGGGGAAGAGATTTCCGTATGCTATCAGTCTTATTTCCGAGGTTGATATTGGGGGAGAATTCTTTCCGGTTGATCCGACTGACTGGGATACTGTCCCCAAATTTAGTCGGGGGAATATATATGGACGAAAAAATATTAATTATCAAAAAGGAAAAAAGGGGGCAGGCATGTATTGCGGCACCTGCCACAATCCTCATCAAGATTTAGGCTATGGGGACTTGCATGGTCCCTCTAGCGAGACACAGGGTGGCGCTTATCTTCGTCCGGGGAAAGGTGGCGGTGTCGGTTCGTGGGATTCAACTCCGGATAAGGATGCTCACCGATACGGCAAGGGCAAAAGGAAAGAATTTTGTATTAAATGTCATGGGATATGGCACTTTGAGCACCATGGCGATTGCCTTGAATGCCATCATCCCCATCGTGGAGCCAATGTGCTCACAGATATTGGAGATGGAGGTCTTGAGAGTGCCCTTGAAAAAAACAACCTCATCGAACTTGCCGGCAGATTTATCTTTACCGCGCCGCTATCCGATTGGCCGCCATCAGAGACCAGCGGCTTTAGGGCCTTACCGAATGTCTCCCCGACAACGGATAATATCACTAAGCTCCCGGAATCAGCCGGAGGGAAATATCCCCCCAGTGCCTTCTGTTATTGTTGCCATGGCCCGAAGGGGGCGCAAGAATGGGGACCAAAAGGGGCAACTACTATTCATGGCGATGACAGCTCTACCCCTCGTGAACATCACCCTCCCCCGAGGATTGAAAAATTGATTGAACAGGGGGAAAAAGGGCTCTTAACCTATGATACCGGCAATGAGCACGATAAAAAAATTGTTGAAGGAGACGAATTATACTGCTTTTTTTGTCATAAATACAGGCGCTTTTTCATGCCCGATAATAATGACGTAAAAATACGTAATAATAATTACTTAAAATGGGACTTCTCCAATGATTCTGCTTCCTTCTGCACTGAGTGCCACCATACTAAGAAGGCTGATTATCTCGGCGTTTCAGGGAAAGGACACCACCAAACCAGAGGGTCTGCTTTTAAATTAACAGTAACCCGGAAAATAACCGAATGGAATAGACAGGCTAGGTGCAATGTCCAAAAAGAAGTAGGCTGCGGGAATTGCATGTTCTGTCACTTCATTCATGACGGGCAAAACTCTGACGGAACTCAGCGAGGGGATCTTTTAACACCGGATTTAGATGCCTTGATGCGGGTCCCGCCTTTGAATTTGGCCTGGGCAGACAAGTGGGCGGATAAAGACCTTTTTGACTATGAAGATATGTGCTTTGGCTGTCATGGAAATTCAAAAATCGTTAAGGATTCGGGCCCCTTGGGTTCGTTACTCGTGCCACCCAAAAACCTTGATCCGGCTGAGCTGACCGTGCCGGGAAGTATGCGGTTCAGTCATCGATTTGCCACACCCCCGTTGAGTGAAACTACAACTGCCAATATCCAAGTAGGAGGAAAATTTCCCTTATCTGATGGCTGGATGACCAGCCCATCAGGCAGCCCTGTCGAAGGAACAGTGAATGATTATGGAGTAGACCCCGGTTTGATTTTTTGTGGGACCTGTCACAATGTTCACGACAACTGCACCAACCCCGGATCTCCATATTTGCGGGGCACCAGCTCTCCTTATATGCCCATGGGATTTTGCGAGGAATGTCACACCAGCTCTACAAGTACGATGTTCATTGATCCTCTGCTTAATCATCCCCTGGGGAAAGAAACAATCCCACCCACGGGTGATGCCGGAATGGCCGAATTTACTGCCGGGCTGAGGGGTGAGAAAGGCGGAGACTCCTCTAATCCTTCCGGTGGACCGTTTGAAGTCGGGATGATCATTTGCCTTACTTGCCACAGCGTCCATGCTGCCTCTACCACTTTTGACGGCCATGCGGATTTTCCCCGTTCTCTGGCTAAAGTGTCGTCACAGGGCAATCATGGGAAACTTCTGGTGATGGATAACTACAGCGATAGTTCAGGAAGTGATATGTGTATCTGCTGTCATCCGGATTCTTCCCGTATTGCTAAATCCCCCCATGATTTTTCACCCGGTTACCGCCCTGGCTGTAAGATCGGTCAAAAAGGTGTCTGTTCGGCCTGCCATGTGCCGCACAATGCCGCTTCAGACTTTACCTTGAAGGGGAAGCCCGTCCTTTGGGCTCGAAACCTTGCTGATGAAGAGGGCTGCTTTCAGCAGCGGACTAATCCGGCCTATACACTCGGCGATACCCTTCTATGCTATGATTGCCATTCCCGGTGCGATGATGATCCTCCATCGGGTGACTATGGCCCCTTTATCCCGCAAGATATTGCTTTTGTGGATGGGCCCGAAGGGGAAGAAATAGGATACTATGAGGTATTTCCTTCATCACTTCAGGATATTCCTCCTTATGGTTCCAAGACCGGCGGCCATTCCATCAAATCACCCTCCTTCAAGGGAATTATGGCAGGTGATAAACTCGCCTGCAACGAGTGCCATGACCCTCATCGAGGTTGGACCCGCCCTGAAGAAAAAGTTACCGAAGCAGGGGAAAAGGCCCCAAAACAAAATCAGGCCTTTATCAAAGAATATCTGGCCGGCAAGCAGAGTGAAGAGTTTTATGCCAGCTCGAACATGACTTATCACCAAGAAATAAGGAACAATAAAAAAAGCCGCTCGATTTGTATAAATTGTCACTGCTTTTCTTATAATCCGGCCAGCGGATCACCACCCACCCCGGTGCCCTTTACCGCTGTTAATCCATCCTGGGCAAGTTCGGCGCCAATTACTTCACCAACACCCCTCGTATTTGAGCACTCCAGCTCAGGAGTAAACGCCTGTACCGATTGTCACCGGCACTCCCGCGTTATTGTCCTCTGCATTGATTGTCATGCTTTTCCTCCGAGCACTGTAGGCGACGGCTGGTCAGGGCCGGGAGATACTGATGAAAATTATCCCGGGGGCGCAGGCGCGCACAGGGCCCACGTCGTTAATAGGGGATTTGATTGCTCAACCTGCCATACAGGCTGCCTGCACAATCCTGACGGCGGCACAATAGCGAATTTGCGGTTTGATCGCTCAAAGGTCTGTATTGATTTTAATCCCTTATTCGGTTTCCCTCGAAAAATCGGAAAGAATACAACCAAAATTAGTTATTCAGAGTTGTCACCCTCATATAACCCTCTTGAGCAAGTCTGCTTTGTAGGGTGTCATAATCCCTTGATAGGGGAGACTGATGAACTTCCAAACCTGGATAACCCAACCCCCAATTGGTCTCTGGCCCTTAAGGACCTTCCGAAACCACCAACTTATCCTTCACCTCCACTTCCTACTTGGATGCCGGATCCAAGGAAGGATACTTACTATCGGCAATTACTCATCCCTCCTCAGATACAATCAATATCCAATCAACTCGTGGTACCTTAGCTTTTAAGGACTTAGAGGAGGACCATCAAACCCTTAATGGTAATAAAAAAAATATAAAGACCATTAAGTGTAATCTATTTTATGAGAGGAGTATAAAAAAATTCCGAAGGACCTTTATAAAAATGGTTGACACTTTTTTCATAAGCTCATTTTCACATTTACCAAGAATGCCAACCTTGGCATTTTGGGTAAATAGCAGCAATCTGATACAGAAAACGGCATTTAGCGGATTTGGCAATACTACCTTTTTCGCTAAATGATAAGAAACAATCGTTCAGCAAGTACATGATTTACCAGAAACCGAAAAGGCTGAGGTACTCGATTTTATAAAATACCATAAAGCAAAAATAGGAAAAAAGGAATTGAAAGATTGGAGTAATTTTTCTTTATCATCTTTTTAATGGAGGATATATGATTGATTAAGCGAGTTTTTTTGAAAATTTATTTTATTTCTTCGTAATTTAGGCCATCCATGGTACTAACTTGCGTATACAGGTCGAAATCTTTATAAGAAGGCACA
>JAUWIR010000144.1 GCA_030605265.1 Pseudomonadota bacterium
AAATTATGTAATTTTGTGCTTAAATGATCAAGATTTAGATTAACTTATACTCGGACAGGCTGGATTATGCAAAACGCCATTATTTGAAGACACTTATTAGAGAAGTACTTGCGGATTTTCCAACGGAATTTTTTTTCTATAGGGTGGAAGTTATGTGTACTCGTCCCCAATTCCAAAAAGCACTTGCAAAAACCTTATAATGAAAGACCCAAACCTTTTCGTCGTAATAAGTGCCATTAACTAGGAATGTCTAAGGCCCTTCGAAGTGCAAAATTAAGCTCTTGGATTTTTTTTGGAGAAAGGATACCAATAAAATTTGTTAAAACTGATCTAGGCAGGCTTACAAGTTCATCGCAATGAATAGCACTATCATGTTTTAATCCTTCATCCACACCAACAGGAACCTGAGTTAATAAACCATGATATTTTGAAAAAATAGGCGCTAGATAACAGTAGGAAATTGTGTATGAAGAATGGAATCACGACTTACTATTACAAATACTCGTGATTTTTTTGGATCTTTTGATGAAGTGGGATTCTTGACAAGATAAAGCTCTCCACGTGTCACAATGGCACCTGATAGGAAAGAACATCCTCAGCTTCTTGGCTAAGCTGTTCAATATTCTCATTGATAATATTAATATCTCTGGCGTTTTCTTCTTCCCGGATCGTTTGTGCAATAAAAGTCCTTAGGGCATTTTCAATAAATTCAGAACGATTTTTATGTTGCTTCAATCTTTGATCGATAATTTTTAATAAATCTTCTGATAATGTAATAGATGTCTTGATTTTCATACTACCAATATACCCTTACATAGAATACCTTGTCAAGTATATATAATAATATTTTGGCAATTCAAACAAATATCTCAAAAACTATCGTATCATACTCGACAGAGTGTGAGACCTTCATTCTTTTTTCTTTGCTTTTTTTCAAAGTAATAAATCCTAATTCGGAAATCTTTGGCACGTCATTATTTACATTTTTAATGTCTCTATCACCCTACCGTAAAGCTCCCCCCGATTTAAATTGATGGCACAAACAATAAAATAAAAATAGAAATAAAATTACGATTCAATGGCAAAAAATCAAGATTACCCTATAACAGCGAGTACCATATACCAGCGATAATAAAAGTAGAAGGTATATGGAGGATTACTTGAAGTATCCCCTCTGTGCCATAATGACTGAGACACTTCCTATATGTTAAATTAATATAGAGGGTGGAGAAAAAAAAATAAATCCGTCCCCCTTTTTTTTCTCAATTACCACGTCCCCAATTACTTAAGACAACCCATTAATTATCTTCGTGGTCACCTACTATTCCTACTATTTCAAAAAGCACTTGCAAAAAAACCTTATAATAAAAGACCTGTCCCTAGCTTCTGTCTAGCTTCTGGCCCATACCCGTCCCCGATTGTCCCCATAATTAATCAATCCTTACCTTACTAATCAGCGTCTGATAATGACAGGTTATGTAATTCAGGAAAATGGAAGAAATGTGAACCCGTCCCCAATTCCCCCCAACGTCCCCAATTCGCCCCAATTCCCCTCAAAATTATCGGAATTACCAATTTTGGTATTATCGACAATTTGCTTGCCAGGGCCGCAGATAAAAAAAATCGAAAAGTGGAATTATACAATAACGAAAAAAAATTAGTTTTCTTGAAGGATGCCAAAAATTCTATGAATCAGCGGCAAGTCGAGATCATCGACTAACCGCACGGATAAATTCCATAACCCCTTCCAAACAAGTTTCGGACGAAGGTTGCAAGTTGTTTCTATGCTCCACGTGCTTATGATGAGGAAAAGTTTCCAGGTGCGTGTGATGAGTTGCATTATCCCATCCTATCTTCAATTCATTGTCCGAGGTAAGCCAATAATAACTGTAGCACTTAAGCACTTCGCCATTCCATTGTTCAGTAACTCGCAAATTTGTGCTATCTTTAAGATACAGAATAAGTCGTAATGCCTCTCCATCAAGTTCAAGGGGAAAGACACGTTCCACTTCGCCGGCAAATTTCTTTTCTATATCAAGTAGCCTTTCAGTAGCCAACATCAGCTACTTCTCTCAAATGAAGGCCGTGCTGCGCTATTCTCTGCAAGGAATCTATATCTTGTTTGGCTTTATGAACAACTGCATCCCAATGATGCCACATAATGTAATCCTCATGCATCTCATAACTAGCATCATCGGGAATACCATTCAAATCTAGTTGATCCAGGGTGCTTTTATACTTTTCTTCAAAGTGTCGCACCTTGCTTTCGGCGAGAAAGAGCCTCTTCCTCAAATCAGATAACCTAAATGCTACACCATGGCGGATAATTACTTCTCTTTCCTCACGCGGTAGTGATGAAAAATCTCCCTCAATTTCACTTATTGCATCGGTACTCATTATCTACTCTGCCTCCAAATATCAATTACTTATTACTCTAACTTCACTATAAAAATACAATCAATTTATTATATGCAATAAATGCGCATTATTTCAAGGAAAAAGGGCTTACGCTTACCTCTTTTTTATTCTCCGCCAGCATAAAAATTTTTAATTTGAGACACCACAAAATGTATCTGCTGCTCAGTCAATTCCGGGTACATGGGCAGTGACAAAATCTCTTCCGCTGTCCTTTCAGCAACCGGGAAATCTCCCCCCTGATAGCCGAGATGAGCATAGGCCTTTTGTAGATGAAGAGGAATAGGATAGTGCAATCCTGTGGCGATCCCATGATCCACTAAATATTTCATCAGGCCACACCGGTTCTTGGCCCTTATCACATATAAATGAAAGGAGTGCGTTCGCCCTTTTTTGATCAATGGGGTAATCATCTCTGCTACATCTTCTAATAATTCGCTGTAGGAATAGAAATGTGTACCCGTCCCCAATTTCCGATGTGTTCCACCTCCGCCGGCATTGCTTATATTCTCACTTATCCAGCAGCCAATAATAGTCAGTGATGAATTGTCACTACAATATATGCCGCTTTCGCTATTTTTTCTGATAAGGCAATTTCTGATGATTGGTATAGAAAAATTAGAGCAATGAATCCCACCACCTGTGATGGATGCTCCATTTTGTATGGTGACCCCCTCCAGAACTGAATCCGGGCCCTCAAGATGATCAAAGGCCACTACACTTACCTTTGCCTCACCATCAATGATGGTGGTATCAGGGCCGTTTTTAGATCGTAAGGTAATTTCCTTTCCCTTAAAGATTATATTCTCATAATATATCCCTGGTGACACAATTATCACATCACCATCATCAACAGCATCAATTGCTGCTTGGATACTAATGAAATCATCAGGAACAGAGAATTCAGCCGCCTTAATGCATGGGGCAATAATCCACAATATTACTAATACAGCCAATATTGCTCCAAACTTAAGGCATGTGGATAAAAACTTTTTCACTCCTAACCGGCTCCCTTCTTTACCTTAATACAGAAATATTTTTTAGACAGGATTAACAGGATAAAAAAGAAAAAAATCCTGTTAAATCCTGTTAATCCTGTCTAATTATTTTTTTTATATACTATATATCCTTCATTTTTCATCTTTTCCACATCTATCTCACTCCCGGCTGTTCGGCCAAAAAAGTGATACTTTCCCGCCCATTTGGCCCTTTGGGCATCGTAGCCGCTGATACATTCAACAGGGCTATTTTCTTCTTCCGCCCTTTGAAATACTTTTTCCGGCCAGCCTGCTTGATGTTCTTCACTGGAATTTATCCACTTTAAAAGAGAACGATAGTTTACAACATTAACTCCGGGAAGAAGATCTAATACAGTATTTCCTGAAAGCGACAAAAGTGCGGGGGTGTAATCCATTTGAATCTGCACGGCTTCAGTGTGTGTAAAGTAAGCCATCCAGGACATACCGGGGATGAGATAAAAATCTTCTGCCCCTTGATTTTCAAAAGTACGCCACTGAGCGTTTTTCGCCTGTATTTTTGCTGCCTGAATACTGGCATGGGCAAGGTTGTTCCAGAGGGATGAGGCTAAAATCTCAATCTCAGGCGGCAGGCTCAAAAGGTTTAAGCCGGGCCAAAGAGTAATTTCATTTTGCAGGGGGGGCACTGAAATAGTGAAGCTGCAGGAAGCTGTATTTCCATAGTCGTCAGCTGCAGTGCAGGACACCAAAGTGTCGTTGAGTGGAAAAATGCTGCCGGCAGAAGGATTGCTGGTAAAAGTAATCGTATGATCAAGATTATCTTGACCGCTTGCGTTAAATTCTACTATGGCGCCCGAGGGGGTATATTTGGTTATTAAAATATCCTGCGGGCAGGTTACTTCAGGCGGAGTGGTATCCATGACGTGTATTTTGACAAAGTTATTCTCCTTGCTCTTCTCCAAAAATATATTCTCAGGATCAACCTGTACGCAAATGCTTAAGGGGCCGTCAGGATACTCTTTTTCGGTTATGTCCCATCGTAAAAGCTTCTCGGCGCTCTCATCCAAACTAAGAAAGGAAATGGTCTTGGAAGCCAGAAGCGCGCCATCAGGGGAATTGAGGCGGTACTCTAAAGGAATATAAAAGGAGGGCACAGAGCCTTCATTTTTAACCTCAACAAGAATATCTAAAAAGTTTCCACTCTGAGTCACCTTTCCCCCTAAGAGGGCAAAATCAGGTAAAACAGTAACTGCGGATAGTATATTATTCGTTTCATCCTTTTCAACAATATTCCCCCGGGGATCTAAGATTACAAAGATTTCATGGGTGTCTTCACCTTCGGGAACACACCAGTCAATGCTGACTATTTGACTTCCCCCGGCCGAAAGGGGGTCGGTTAAGGTAACTGAGCCAATTAAAAAATCTTGCTGAAAAGGGGTTTGATCATAGAAATGAACTATGACATTATCCAAACTAAAATTTCCTGAGTTTTTGATATCAGCTGAAATGGTTACTGTATCACCAGGCCGGGGACTAGAATGAGAGAAGGTTATCCCCTCTGCTTGAATAGATAGATCATTACAAAAGGTATAGCGCAAAACATATAAATCATTTCTCAAAGACCTGGCTACATTTTCAAAAAATACCTCTTCACCGTTTACCTCTACTGTTTCAGTGACATATTCAATAATATCTTTATTGTAGGCCATTATCAGATCACCGGTGGAGGAAAATAGGGGAACATAATATTTTTCCACATCATCATCCTGCAAAAGCCGGGTATCTTTGCTCCAGTGATCGTGAGTGGGATCATAGAGGATATAAAAGATATCATTGCCCAGATCATCAGCTTGCTGCCAAAAAATCACCAGGTTGCCCTGATTGTTCACTGCCAGTTTATAGTTTAAAAACTGGGCTGTGCCGCTGTTTTCTCTAATTATCTGATATCCTCCTGTAGCCAAATCATCAAGCAGAACCAGCCGGCCGTCTCGTATCCAGGTAAGATATAATTTTCCAGCACTGTCGTAAACCGCACGGGGGGGATGGTCCGAAACATTATCATTGGTCAGCCGGCTTGGCCCTGTCCAGGTTGTGCCGTCATATAACAGATAGTAAAGGTCTTGATCGTTGGTTGTGCTAAAGTTTCCATCCACATCCATACTCCAGACTAAAATCCCCTCATCCCACATGGCCAAGGTATGCCCAAAGGCATTGGCCTGATTGCTGAGGATCATCTGCGGGCTTTCCCAGGTGTTGCCGTGCCAAAGGGTAAAATGAAAATCACTCGGTGAGTTACTGTCTCCCATTAATTCATTGTCCTGATTTGATTCCCACACTAAGGCCACATTCCCTTTATAATCCGAGCAAAGCAGGGGATTGCCGTCCAAAAAGACGTTATCAGTTAAAGCAGCGGGGGCACTCCAAATATCCGTGTCAAAATCATACTTTGCCCAGACAATCTCCATCTGAGAGGCCATCTCATAAAGGTCGAGTGAATCAAAGTTCTCATCTTTTATCCTTTGCCATACGGCAATGGCCCGGCAGTGTTTATCAAGTGAAAGCCGGGGGTTAAACTCCCCGCGGGTGTCGTCTGCAATGGGTAGAGGTGAGCACCACTTTTGCCCGTCATAGGCTGTGTAAGCCACCTCTGTTGCCTGCAGGACCGGATCATTGGGATCATAATAGATAAAGCAAAGAAGAAGGCTGTCGTCTTTTTCTATTAATTTAGCCTCGGAATAAGGGTAGACATTTTCTATGATCTTATTAATGGTTAACATACCGTATTCGGCAGGCACATCCCTTGTCATTACAGGTTGATTGGCTACAAATGTTGAATAACCCCTGGTTAAAAAATCAGTGGAAATAGGCTCAAATAGCTGATCTTGTATACCCTTTAATTTTCTCTCAAGCCCCTTTACTTCACTTTCGTAATTCACCCCTCCTTCCCATCCTGAAGCATCGGTGTATTTCGTGTAAAATATAACAGTGGCTTTGCTGTTAATAATTGACCAAATCTTTATAGTAGAAGAATTTCTTATGGTAAACATTACTTCCTTTATATAGCTCGGATTAGCAGGTATTTGATAGATAACTGAACCGGTGCCGTCTAATTCCGCCGTCACTTCAGAGCTAATTTTTTCCACTTCAAGATTAAAGCTTCCTCCCAAAGTAAGCCCGGCCCCTCCGGACACACTCTCAAAGCCAATTTTTTTTACCCCGTCTTCTTCTTTTTCTTTCAAATGTAATCCTAAATCTACTGCCGGACTAATAGTTGCCCCTATTTTGGCTGCGCTCAATATATTTTTTAAAGGTGGGACCTTATTCAATAACTTCCCGATTATGCTGCCAACAGGGATAAACTCTATAATGAACCAGTCCTCTTGAATAGACTGGGAAACATTGAGATTTATGGCCATTCCATTGAATGTAAGCCCGTCATTAGCATCAAAAATAATATCTCCTTTGCCGGTGCCTTTTCCCGCACTTTCTTGGTCTGCTATGGTAAACCCTGTCTGCCCGCTTGCCTCAGTATTTCCTTTTCCCGAAAGATTTATTTTTACATTAAGCTTGGCCTGTGTCTCCTTTATCCCAAACTCTTTGCCGCCAATATAGGGTAACCAGTCCGGTATGGTCACTTTTCCATCCCATGGCTCTTCAGGGAAAGTAAAGGTGAGGGTATAAGCTGGCTCATAACGATTTTCATTAAAGGAAAGATGCTCGCCTTTATCTAATTCGGCAAGGGTGTTATTTATCCAGGTGAGCCAACCAGGCATTGGAATGACATGGGGATAGTGAACCCATGGATCAGATAGTCCACCCTGATTATTTTGGGCGCCTATAGTTAACATATTTCCCTTGGGGGAAATAATGGCCATAAAATCATCTCCCATATCAAAAAGACGGCTAAGAGGATACTGGTCCGCCTTTTCACTGAAGGCACCTTTATCCAAAACAGTAAAGGTAATTTTGTTCGGATCTTCTTCTCCCCACTCCACATATACTTTGTAGGTATTTTCCAAAGAAACTCCATGAAGAAATATTCCCTCATACTCCCGGTCTACCCTGGTGATTATAGGCTTGGGCACTTCTTTTGGCTTCAGTTTTATATCTATTACTTTTTGCCTGATGTTTTGCAGGACAACTTCCTCAGTGTAATCACAATACCCCTCCTTCACTGCCGAAAGCGTATAGTCGCCGTATTGTAGGTCTGTGAATTTATAGTACCCTTGCGAATTTGTTTGTTGACTTTGTCCTTCATTTAACTGGATCAATACCTGCTCTAAAAAATCCTCAGTGTCCATATCTCTTACCTGCCCCTCCAGGGAAATGCTGATTGTTTCAGTAGTAAAGGTGAAAGTGTAGTTATCATCAATCTCTCCTCCAGCGCCGTTTTCATTTATATCAAGGACTTTTCCTTCAGTATCTGTGGCAGTAGAAGAAAGGCTTATGGTGTATTGCTGGTTGCACAAAAGGTGAGAACTTGGCTGAAAGAAGAGGGTTTTATTGTCATTGCTCCAAATGAATGTCCCGGGGACATTTGGTTCAATACTAAAGGCTGATTGAGTGGCGGACTGATCCATTGATCTATTGAAGGTGATGCTGATAGCTGTGTCAATTGATACGGTAGAGGTTTCGTTCAAAGGATTATGATTGACGATGTTTGGGCAAAGGGGAGGGATGTAAACTTGAGCGGCAAAGGGTAGTCCTTCGAAGGACTTTTCTTCTTCCCAACAAATACTATAGAAGCATTGCTCTGCCTTTTTTTTAAAATAAGGGGTGAGTTTTATTTCATAATTGCCCTCTTTAAGACATAAATTGGAAAAATCCCAGATAATATCTACCCAAGTACTTGCCCGAAAGTTTGGAGGGGGATTTTCAGGCTCTTCCCATACGCCAAGATCGCCTTTTTCAAAAATACCATTTATTTCTGGAAAATCGAGATTTTTATACTCTCCTTTGACCCAATATTCAAAACATCGTACCCAGTTACGCCCTTTCTCATAATTATAAGCTGCCCAATCATTCACCCCCGTCACAAAGGGAGGCCCACACCATTCCCCAGTATTTACATCTTCCAGTCCTCCTTTATCTCCAAATACCTTAGCTATAAAAGTAATTTTTCCCGAAATTCTCTCATCTTTTATATCAAGTATATAGATACGAGTATAATGATGACTTTCAGGAGAAGGCTGCCAAAAAGGGTTATATCCTTTCTCAGTTACAATAAAGGGCTCTGTCTCCCTAGGATTATCTGAATAATACTTAGATGGATGGCAATATTTACACATATTAAAATCAGCTAAGCTCATACCCACAGCAATATTTCGTGTTCCAGGAATTGACGCTTGGCTTCTCGATGCATGGCAAACGCCCAAGCATGAATATCCCTTTGAATGACCGCCATATGACTTTAAAGGATGAAACCTATAGAAAAAAAATCCCGTTGGAAAATCCGCAAGTACTTCTCTAATAAGTGTCTTCAAATAATGGCGTTTTGCATAATCCAGCCTGTCCGAGTATAAGTTAATCTAAATCTTGATCATTTA
>JAUWIR010000070.1 GCA_030605265.1 Pseudomonadota bacterium
CTGGAAAGGACCATTGATATATTGACAACTCTAAGTAGTATTGCTAAAGAAATTGGTTCCGTATTAGATTTGGATCAATTAATACTGTCAATTCTTAAGATGACCACTAATATCTTAGATGAGGCAACAGGGTTCTTTTCAATTGTAGATATCGAAAAAAAATCATTGAAATATAACTACGCGTTTCCTGAAAATATTGACCGGGACAAGGAATCAATAAATAAACAGTTGGCCCAATATGTCTTTTGCAATGAGAAAGCGCTGCTTATACCGGATTTTGCTAAAGAAAAATGGCTTCATGATAAAATTACAGAAATAAAGGAATACATACCCCAATCAATACTCTGTGTTCCCCTCTATGCCAAAGATAAAATTATCGGCATCATCGGCATGGTTGATAAAAGTTCGGGGAAACCCTTTACAGCCGATGATCTGGAATTAGTCACCACTATTGCTAATGAGGCTGCTGTGGCAGTAGAGAATTTTAATCTTTATAGCGAACTGAAAAAGAGTTATTTCGATACCATAAGGGCATTGGTGAATACTATAGAGGCCAAAGATCCCTATACTTTCGGTCACTCAGAGCGAGTAACCGAATTGAGTTTATTAATAGCTCAGGAACTGGGGCTTTCTAATCACAGCCTTGAGATTCTTCGCCATGCCAGCATTCTTCATGATGTAGGGAAAATTGGGGTGAGCTTAAATATTTTACATAAAAATATTACTCTTTCTATAGATGAAAAGAAAATAATACGAGAGCATTCCCTTATCGGAAGTAAAATAATTGATCATATTGATTTTTTAAAGGATGTTAAGGAAGGAATAAAACACCATCATGAAAGGTATGATGGAATGGGATATCCTGACGGTCTTGGTCCGACTCAGATTTCTATTGAAACACGCATCCTGGCTGTTGCAGATGCCTTCGATGCCATGACTTCCGATCGACCTTATCGCCGTGCTCAAAAAGCGGATGAGGCCTTGAAAGAACTGGAAAGATGTTCCGGGACTCAATTTGATCCGGCTATTGTTGATGCATTTATCAGGGTTGTCAGAAAGACGGAGAAGTCTGCGCTCCTTTTTAAAGAGAATGCCTCCACTGCAACTAAAAGTTAATTTATAAGTGCGAAGAGAATTGATTCCCAACAAGAATGATATCTTTACTCTTGGTGATCAGAGCAGTACTTGTATTTTCTTCTGTTTTAAGAATCAGTAGTTCTCCGATAACATCATTTACAATGTTTTTTCTTTCCTCGAAAATTAAATCCTGGCGATAAATAAAAAAGTGATTTCCTGCCTCAATATGTTGATTTTTCCCTTGATCTAAAAAAACGATATTATTTTCGGCAAGATTAATACGACCATCTTCTGTTGCTGCAAGGACTCCCTGGATTTTTTCTTTTGGATTACTACGGGTGGGTATAGGGATTTTTTTATACGGCATGATTCTATCTTGCAGGTGGATTTCTGAAAAGGATTGTAAGACCTTTACCAAGGCAATTTGATCCAAAACTTTTTCTACTTGGACAATTCCCAATATATTGATTAAATAACCCATTTTTTTATTACTTATCGGATGATAGACTTTCTTTGCCGGCCTGAATACAGTGAATAGGTCCTGCGGGGAAATTTCCTTTTTGCCTTTATTAATATAAAGTAAATCTAAAAAACTATAGCTGATTTTATTTTCCTTAGCATCTATTATGGCGCCCCATTTTTCCTGCTTTTCCCGATAAAGGAAAATTTTCTCAGGTAAAATATATCCGCAGGAGTCGATTCTATCTTGATTGGTGATGAAATCGGGCTTTGTTACCTCCGGCTTCGCAGGCTCCGTCTTAGGCTTAATCGTAGGTTTCGGGAGGGAAGGGGGAGATGTAATTTTTTTGGAGATAGTTTTAATTTGGGAAGGTACAAGTTTCTCTTTCAATAAAAGAGGTTGGCCTGGATAAATCCATTGTGGATCAAGGATATATTTATTATTTTTCCAAAGAGAAGGCCAATGAAAAGGATCATTGAAGAAATCCTTTGAAATACTCCACAAAGTATCTCCTTCTTTTACTATATAAACCGAGGGTTTTGGCCGGATGTTTTTTTTCTCGGCTTTTAAGTGGGAAGGAAGGATGACCATTAAGCTTAAAAGGCACATTAAGACAGAAAAATAAATTCTATGATTTTTCCTAAACATGGCAAATCTCCTGATTTTTTTGATCCATGAGATCATATAAGTTAATTTTTTGCCAGGTATTAGTGACGTTTTGATTATCGGCATGATCACTTTACTCCATCGGGAGATTCAATTACATTAGCCTTTGATCTCAGCTTCATCTATGGGGAAAATAAGGGTGATCTGATTTTTATTTATTCCTAAAAATTTTGTTTTATAGAGCTGTTCATTATCATTTTTGTTATGAATAACGGCATCTGTAATGGGGATAAAAAATTCCGCCTCCCCGAACTCTTTATTATTGAGAAAGTCTGTAAGCCTCCCTCCTGGAAGATGGATTGTTCCCACAATTTTCAAATTTCGTGTAAAGATAATAACCTTGAGATTAAGTTTTTTTGTTTTAATGGAATATTTCCGGATTTCAACCATAATAGCCTTTCTCTTTAAAGGATTAGCGAATGACACCGCCCATTTTAAATATTGGCAGAAAGATAGCAATAGCAAATGACCCAACCAGGACACCAATGATAAC
Organism: Pseudomonadota bacterium; assembly: GCA_030605265.1. Lineage (GTDB taxonomy): Bacteria > SZUA-182 > SZUA-182 > DTGQ01 > DTGQ01 > JAUWIR01. Next base: position 2,697 of record JAUWIR010000070.1, read on the forward strand.
GATTAAAAATGGCTCAATGATAGAACTGAAGGCAGCAATAGTTGTATCAATTTGTTGTTGGTAAAAATCGGCAATTTTTGAAAGCATGGTAACCAGGGTCCCGGATTCCTCTCCGGAGGAGATCATCTGAACCATAAGTTCCGGGAATATCTCACTCTCATTAAAGGCTTCGGTAATAGTTGCCCCTCTTTGAATTTTGTAGGTACTTTCCTGGATTTTTTTTTCAATATATACATTGGAAATAGAATCGGAGATAATTTTAATAGATTGAATAATAGGTAGACCACTTTTGGAAAGAATTGAAAGGGTACGAGAGAATTGGCTAAGGACTCCTTTGGAAAGTAAAGGACCGAATATGGGAAAATGCAGCTTACTTTTATCCCACAGATATCTGCCTTTTTCCGTCTGTATGGCCAGGAAGAAAAGGAGTAAGGATATAAGGAGAAAAACCGAAAATATACCATAGCCATGCCGGATACCGTCACTAAGGAACATAAGTATCCTTGTTGGTAAGGGCAAGGTGGCCTGAAAGCGTGAAAAAAGGTGGCTAAATTGAGGCACAATGAAAAGAAGCATGCCAACAGCCACTGAAAGACCAAAGAGGATAAGAACTAAGGGATAAAGCATGGCAGTCTTGAGTTTGTCTTTGATATACATTAAATTTTCGAGATATGATCCAAGTTGATTGAGAATAGTTGTCAAGGTCCCACTTGATTCCCCTGCTCGAATCATATTGACGTATAATTTATTAAAAATATGTGGATGCTTTGATAAGGCCTCGGATAAATCATCACCACTTTCAATATCGCGATGAATGTCATTGATAATTTCTTTGAATTTTTTATTCTTCAGGTCCCTGCCTAATGATTCGAGGCAGCGAGACAAGGCAACTCCTGCGCCAAACATAGCTGATAGTTGATGGGTAAAAAGCAAAATTTCTCCTGCCGGAATTGAATGGCACATTTTTTTCCATTTTTCTTCTAACCTTTGGAATAATTGAGGTTTTGGTGAAGCAATTTGATCTTTGCCTATTTCTTGAATAGAGAGCATTACGGCTTTTTTTCGATGAATTCGGTCTATGAGAGTCATCTCATCATCAAGTTCAATAACACCGGCGATAATCTTTCCATCATATCGTTTTGCTTTATATTTAAAAAAGGGCATGATAGATTTATTCTCCCTCAGTAGCGGTCCTAAGAATTTCCTCCAAGGTAGTAATACCTTGAATGACCTTATGAATACCACTCTCCATGAGGGTGGTCATCCCATTATCCAATGCTTTTCGTTTGATTATTTCCGGTAAAGCATTTTGAAGAACAAGATTGCGAATAGTTTGATTTACTTCAAGGATTTCAAATATACCAACCCTGCCGAAATATCCGGTATTATTACACTCTTTACACCCCCGTCCCCGGTAAAAGAGGACCTGCTCATTATGATCAGTGCGTAAACCTAAATTTTCCAGACAACTATTACCGGGTGTATAGGCTTCTTTACAATGATGACAAATACGCCTGACTAATCGTTGAGCTACAGCCAAGGTGAGAGAGTTGCAAACAAGAAAGGGTTCAATGCCCATATTTATTAAACGGATAAGTGTCCCCACTGCATCGTTTGTGTGGAGGGTACTGAAGACAAGATGGCCGGTTAAGGCGGACCGGATGGCGATCTCGGCAGTTTCCAGATCTCTTACTTCGCCAACCATAATAATATCCGGGTCCTGCCGCAAGATGGATCGTAATCCATTAGCGAAGGTGAGACCGATTTTAAAATTAGCTTGAATTTGATTAATGCCGTTGACTTGATATTCTACAGGATCTTCGATAGTGATGATATTTTGTTCCGGGGACCTGATTCGGGATAGTATGGAATACAGAGTGGTTGATTTTCCACTTCCTGTAGGGCCGGTTAAAAGAATCATTCCATAAGGCAGGTACATGTGATGCTTGAAGATTTTTAATTGGTTACTGTCTAAACCCAGTTCTTCCAAACTAAAATTAAAAGAGCTTTTTTCCAGTAATCGTAAGACAATCTTCTCACCAAATATAGTGGGAATGGTTGAAACTCGCAGATCAATTTCACGCTGTCCATATCGTATGGTGAACCTACCATCCTGGGGCATCCTTCTTTCAGCAATGTCTAAATTGGAGAGGATCTTTACCCGGCAAATAATGGCAGATTGCCATTGTTTGGAGGGTGAGATAATTTTATGGAGGACCCCGTCAATTCGATATCGAATGAGCAGCTCTTTTTCAGTAGGTTCAATGTGAATATCGCTTGCTCGTTTGGATACAGCATTACTGATAATGTAATCAACGAGTTTTACTATGGGCGCATCATCTATTTGCTTTTTCAATAAATCAAGGTCGATTTTTTCTTCTTCTTCCTTTTTAATTTCGAATTGTTGATCGTGGAGATCTCTAAGTACTTCAAGAATTTGGTTTTCTTCCTGTTTTTTATAGAGAAGATTGATGGCATCTTCAATATCGCGTTTTTTGGCAATAAGAGGACGAATTTCCTTTCCGACAAGTTTTTGAATATCATCAATGGCAACTAAATCAAAAGGATCGGACATGGCCAGAAAAATGGATCTCTCATCAACATGAAACGGCAGCGCTAAATATTTCCTGGCAATTGATTCCGGAATAAAGGAGGCGTTGTCGGGATTGATCTGTTGAAAATTATCGCCGGCGATATAATCGATATTCAATTGTTTGGCCAGGGTCTTAAGCAAATTTTCCTCTAATATCACTCCCATGTTTACCAGAATATCGCCAAGCCTCTCACCGGTATGCTTATGTTTATAGTAAGCTTCTTCCAGTTGGGCCTTGGTAATCAAGTTGTCTTGAATGAGAAGATTACCCAATAATTCGTATTCCTGTCGATAGCTCTTTGACATAATAATCCTTGATACTAAGTGATGCTCAGTGTAGCATTTTTTGTCCAGTTAAATATAAAAGTAATGACAACCTTTATCTCTCTGTTTACTTTTTTATTTCACCATGAAGGACATGAAGAGCATGAAGATTTTTATTCCTTCATGTCCTTCATGGTAGTTAAAAAAATAAAAAGGTCATAAGTGTAAACTACTTTCCGTGGTGTATGAAAAATGCTATAGCAATAAGAATTACTTAAAAAGTGCAACTCCCATAAAACAGTACTATTATTCAGCTACTTGGTCATTATCTCTTGCATGGATGATATGAGGGGTGATAAAAACCAATAGCTCACCCTGCTCGGATGATTTCCCCTTACTTTTAAATAACCAACCAAACAAGGGAAGCTGACTTAACCAGGGGACCCCTGAATTATGATTGGAAATCCCGGTAGTGGTTAACCCGCCAATAACAGCAGTATCCCCATCATTGATAATTAATTCTGTCTTAGCTTCGCGAGTGAGAATTATGGGAACTTCATTAATTAAGTGGCTGTAATCCGGGGTGTTCCGTTTGATGTGAATGGTAAGTTTGGTTTTAGTGTCAGAGATAATGTGAGGGGTAACGATTAATTCCGTGTTAGCTGATTTTTCAGTTGTTCGTTCACTTTTATATGTATTTTCTCCCTGTCCACTAATCACTACAGACGAAGTCCCTTGATAGTAAGGTAATTGAATAGTTTCTCCCATGCTGATAGATGCCTTGCTATTATCTAAGGTCATAATTCTTGGTTGAGAAATAATTCTGGCATCCCCACTTTCTTCCATAGCTGATAATCGGATATTAAGGGCTGCTTTATCATTTATGTTCCCTATTAAAAAATCAATGGCGCCGGCAGGTGTACTGGCGCCAGGTAAATTGACAGCGTAATTGGCCATGTCCTTATCATTTTTCTTGTCCTGATTATAGTTTTTTCCTCCCATAGGCCCTCCAATAGCAAGTGTTGGGTAGCTTTTTCCGGCCTCTTTGGCCGTAACATGCCCTCCCCATTGGATGCCGAAGGCATGGCTGTAATTTTTACTAATTTCAACTATTTTGGCTTCAATGAGAATTTGGGGGATAGGTTTATCAAGTTCTTTTATGATAGCTTCCAGTCGGGGAAGGTTTTCAGGAGTATCAGTCAGGATTACTGAGTTTGTTTGAACATGTGTGCTGACTTTTCCCTGTAAATTGGCTATCTTAGCCACTTCCAGGCAGTCTAAGTATTGAAGGCGGAGAATTTTTGAGGTTTGCTTGGTTTCTTTAAAGTCTTGTTGGGGGGCAAGTACATCAAGGTGTTCAATAATTTTTTTCATTTCTTGAATTTTTTCTTCTGTATCTTTAATAATTATAGAATTTGTCCAAGTATCTGCGTTAATAACTGTTTCCGGTAAATTGGATTTAAATTTAGCCAGGTTATTGACTAACCTTTCAGCATCAGCATGCTTTAGGGAAATGATTTCTGTCTTTAAATTTTTTGCTTTCTGATTTAATTTTTCTTCATTTAATAGGTTTTGTAAAAGTTTAATCCGATAAACGTTATTTTCTTTGGTATAACCTAAATCAGAATAGCCTAAAATATTCTTAAAAGCCTCTTTAACAGGGATTTCATGTACAATAATGCTGATAGTGCCTTTAACGTCTTTACTCATAATGATATTGAGTTTATATTTATCAGCAAAAGCTCTGATCACATCCCGCACATCTGCGTCAATCACTTTGAGGGAACAATTTTGATAGGGAAAATCATGATCTAAACTATCAATAGCTGTTCTTCTTCTTGCAGCCATTGATAATGGAGATAGCTGAAAAAGAGGGAATAGCCCTCCCAAAATTATCAATAGGTAGAGTAACAATTTTTTCCCTTTTAACCATCGCTGCTTCATATTTAAAATCTCCCTATTTAAAGGTAATGGGATTATCCGGTAATTTGTAGATATAGGTTTTTTTACCGTCTCCTAAGACGATACTGTTTTGGGTAATATTAAGCACTTTTAAATTTATACATTGCTCTCCAATTTGAGCATTTTTTATATATTCACCCTTTTTCACCTGATCATGTCCTATAATAGCCACAGGTTCATCTTGAAAGAAAAGTATGGCAGTCAATACAAGCTCCTCATTCGCTTTTTTAATAACGAATTGTTCTTTTTGATAAAGAGGGGCCGTGAAAAGATCATGACCAAAAGGGTTACTTTTAGCAACCCCGGCTAAAAGAGGTTTATGGTAAGATTGCTCTAAAGGGGCCTTGAATCCATTTTGAGATGAACCGGAGGTAGCGTAATAATTTTTTAACTCAGCCAAGGTGGAGAAATTCTTAAATTGATGATTTTTCATCTCAATAGTGTTAAGAGATAATTTTGCTTTTAATTGTGGGGGCCTTTTGGGGGAATCCTCTGTATGAATATGTAATTCCTGAATATTTAATTGTAAGGTATCTTCCAGGCAGTGTAAAAAATTAAATAACTGTATATATTTTATAGCTTTTAATTGCACTAAAAAGTTATGTTTTTGATAATATTTTGTATTTTCAGAGGGTTGAGGGTCTATAGAAATAAAGCGAATTCCCAAAGTATTTGCTTCTTTTGTTAATCTTTTCAGGAGGTAAGGAATGTATTCATGCTTTTTTATCTCCTGTTGACTAAAATAATTAAGATTTATCGAGGGCGGATCAAAAGAGGCAATTTCTTTTTTCACTCTTTCAAATTTTGAGGAAGTTATCATAATATTTTGTTGAAGTTTTTCTATTTTGCCGGTGTTGTTCAATAGAGCTTTTTGCTTTGGCGTATACAGCAGGTAAAAAAAGGAACTTCCTAAAATAAGACAACCAACAAGGGTGACAATGAATAGTGATTTAGATGAAAAATTACTCATTAGTTGCTATTTCCCTATTTTGTGACCTTTTACAGAAGATGAAAGCCTAAAATCAACAATTCGATCATCTTTGCTGTGTAGTTGCGAATAAATGAACTCTGCAGGAAAAAAATCTTTTTGAAAAGAGGATGTTTCATTTAATCCCTCTATGAACTGCGCTATTTTATCCAAGGATTCTTTTTTTGATGGGGAAAAGGATTGCCCATAAATATCAAGTAAATATTTTTTATTTTTATCTTTGGTAAAAATAAGCTTACTGATCCATAAATTATTAGGTATTATCAGACCAAAAGAAAGTAATTTAGAGCTCCAATGGACCCCCTCAGAAGAGACTTTGAGATAGAGTTCTTGTTGTTTTTCCAATTCATTTTTCAAAGATTCCAAAGATGAAAGTTCTTGGTTGAGTTGGCCAAGTTTTATATTTTGTCTTTGTATTTCATTATTTGTCGGTCTATAGAGGAATAGGAAAAAGGATAGTCCAAAAATGATCCAAATAAACAAGGGAATAAACAGCAAGAGAGGGGTGGAAGAATCCAGGCTCTTTTTTTTCTTTTGGTCGGGGTTTAATATATTTATATTAAAAGTATTTTTCATTAATGATCTCTATCTATAGGATAACCCAAAGGCCAAAGTCAATTGCGGAGAGAGCCAATCAAGCTCAGGCCCCGAGAATGTATGAGAATTTACAGAAACAGCTTTAAAGGGATTAGCCGGCTCTACCGCTAACCCAAGTTCTTCTGCCAGATAATGATCTAATCCCGGCAAACGACAGCTTCCACCGCTCAGGATAACGCGGCTGAATCCACTTCGTGATGTTTGATTTTCATAATAAATGAGAGATCGCCGTATCTCTTTAATTAAGTTATTTAAAGAAGGTTTAATAATTTGAATATCAAAAGTTTTTTCAAATTTACTTTTTTCAGCTTCTTCAAAATTTATCTTTTTTTCTTTTTGAATATCATTTGAAAAGGCATTCCCGGCAATTGAAATATCCCTGGTGAAGAAAAAATCATTTTTTTTATAAATAGTTAAAATAGTGGTAGATGCCCCGATATCTAATAATACTACTGATCTTTCCTCTTTGATTTGATTTAGGGCAGTGTAAGCATTGACCATGGCCAGGGAATTAATGTCAACTATGGAGGGGATGATTTGAAAATTTTGCAATCTGCTCAAATGTTCTTGAAGCAGTTTTTTAGTCACGGCAACTAATAAGACATCTACTCGCTTATTTTTGGCGGACCTGCCAAGGACCTGATAATCTATGTTCACTTCTTGCAACGGAAATGGAATATAGGTTTTTGCTTCCCATTTAATGGATTCTTCGATCTCTTTATTGGAGAGAGGGGGGAACTTGATGTGCCTGACGATTACTGATGGACCGCCCATGGAACTAACTACTTTGAGTCGAGAGGGAGAAATCCCCTGAAAAATATCCTGAGCGGTTTTTATTCCTTGAGAAATTTTTTCCGGCAAGTTTTTGGGTAATTCTATGATTCCACAAGCGATAAGGTGAAGTTTATTGAATTTTGGTTGAATTTGAACATATTTAATGTATCGCGATCCAATATCCAGGCCTAAATATGATTTAACGGATTTATTCAGCTCCCCTAATTTAATAAGGGTATTCTCCTTTTTTTTATGCACATTATGGGGTGGCTGAAATTTTTTTTCTATATTTTTTTCATATGTGTCTATGATGTTTTTCTCAGAACTAGGGGGAGAAAGGGGATACTCCTCATAATCTGTTGTATTATCTACTGCATTGTCTGATGAATTATCTGATAATTCATCAGCATAGAAATTTTCATTTTTTTTATGCGGAGTTTCAGCCTTTGTGCCTTCTTTTAATTCATCAGATTCTATGATTGTTGCTTCTTCTTTCTTTTTTTCCTCTTGTATCTTCTCCTGGATGGGTTCCGGTTGTTTTTTTTCTTCTTGGTTTTCCCTTGTTTCCCGCTTGGTTTTTTCCTGTGTTTTTTGTTCTATCTTTTCTTGGTTGTTTTTTTGTTTTATTAACTCTTGAATTGTTTCTTCTTGTTCTTCCTCTGCATCAAAAGATTCGACTGGGGATTCTTTTTCCTCTGGGAGATATTCAGGCAGAAATTCTTTATCTGAATCCTCTTCCGGTGAAATGGATACGAGTTCCGGTTGTTTTCTCTCTTCCTGATTTTCCCTTGTTTCCTGTTTGGTTTTTTCCTGTGTTTTTTGTTCTATCTTTTCTTGGTTGTTTTTTTGTTTTATTAACTCTTGAATTGTTTCTTCTTGTTCTTCCTTTGCATCAAAAGATTCGACCGGGGATTCTTTTTCCTCTGGGAGATATTCAGGCAGAAATTCTTTATCTGAATCCTCTTCCGGTGAAATGGATTCACTTTCGGTTATATCGAACTCCTCTTCCAGTTCCTCAGATTCACCTCTAATTATTTGTAAAAGCTTATTAGTAGATGCAAGTTCCTCTTCTTTTTTCACAGTTGTTCCTTCATATTCCTTACTTTTTATTTATCGTATACAAATGCGATTGCATTTGTGAATAGTTTCGATGCAATTGTTGAAGATTTTTCTTAAACTGACTCACCTCATCGTCAACGAAGAGGCTTTTTTTTTGGACAACCTGAACAGTACCTAGATCTACGGCTTTTTTTTTGTGAATTATGGTTAACACAAGGGCATGGTGACAATATTGGATAATTTTTCTAGGATATCCTTGAGTTTGCATATTAATATATTGTATTGCATCATTATCGAATAGTTTATTTTCAGGTAAAGCACCGGCGATTTTAAGGCGATGCTGAATAAGTGATTTTGTCTCTTCAAAGGATAAAGGATTTATGGTGTAGGAAAGATTTACTCTGTCCATAAAATTTTTATGGTTGGCCACAAGGTCTACAAATTCCATCTGAGCCAGAATGATTAACTGCAATAGTTTGAATTCATTGGTTTCAAAGTTTAAAAGATTTCGCAGGATTTCAATATAAGGGGAGGTAAGCTTTTGGCCCTCATCAATAAGTAGGACAATAATTTTTTTTTCATGCACCCCTTTTTGAAAGAGATAATTTTGTAAAGCCTCTTTATATCCTAAAGTGGATTTTATTTTTGGTGTAATGGCAAAAGTATTAATA
>JAUWIR010000037.1 GCA_030605265.1 Pseudomonadota bacterium
ATTTAACTAAGGCCAAATTTCGTGAGTTTGGATTAGATGCGGTAAGAAGACCAACAGGAGGAAGGATTGTCCTACACAAAAAGGACTTTACCTTTTCCCTCATTTTTAGTGAAAATGATCAAGTTATTCCCAAAGGAATTTTGCCAAGTTATCACAGCATTAGTCAAGCTGTTAAGTTAGGGTTTGAAACCTTAGGGGTCCCAACCCAAATGAGTCCTGAGCGGAAAATAAGTGCATCTTCTTTTTGTTTTTCTCTTTTATCAAAATATGAAATAATTGTTCAGGGGAAAAAAATCATGGGGAATGCCCAAAAGAGAAAAAAAGGAGTTGTTTTACACCAAGGTTCGATCATGCTGGAAGATCATCGAGAATTAATACATGAATTGTTTGGCCCCGGAAAGGAAGAGTATATTTCACTGTCGGAAGTATTGGATACCCCATTATCGGTAAAAGATATAAATAAGGCTATTCTACGAGGGTTCAAAGATACTTTTCATATTTCCTTCATTCCAGGTTTTTTAACTGCCTGTGAACAGCAGGAGGCTGAAAGGCTTTGTAAAGATAAATATTCTCAGGACCGATGGAATATGCGAGGAGAAGAATGATTGGAACTGACTTTGATCACCAATTAATTCAACTGGCCCAAAAAGCCAAAGAAAGGGCCATTGCACCGATTTCCGGATTTAAAGTTGGCGCGGTATTGGTTACCAGTGAAGGGAAAAGGTATTTTGGCTGTAATATTGAAAATGTTTCTTTAAGCTTAAGTATATGTGCTGAAAGGGTAGCCTTTTTAAAAGCTTTATCAGAAGGGGAAACAAAATTTATCACTCTGGCCTTAATTAGTGATTCAAAGGATATAGTAACCCCTTGCGGCGCCTGCAGGCAGTTAATCTGGGAATTCGCCCCAAATATTACTATTGTCATGGGAGCAGGAGCAGGGCAAGGGAAAATGCAAACAACAAAAATAGCTGATCTTTTGCCGCAAGCCTTTACCTTTCATTGCCATAAGAAAGAATAAAAAAGAGTAAGATTGAGTAGGTATTGTCCAAAATGATTTTTTTGAAAAAAGAATTAAAATTTAAGCAGTTGTCCTCCGGCATTTTTGGAAATATGCTTCAATATTTCTTGGTGGGGGCCTTTTTATTTTCCAGCGTATTTATTTTTAGTAATTTTTGCCTGGCTGAGACTTCCCTCAAATTTTATGAGGCTAATAAACCGGGATTTAATGAAGATAATAAATATCAAAGTGCCCTGGCTCCAGTGGTTGTTGAGGGGTGGATGTATATTTTCACCTATAATGAAAATGAAGCATATCATCTGTTGAGAGGAAGTATTGATGACTTAGAAGATCCAAATAGTGTTTGGGAGGAAGAGGAAGAAATAAGTCTGGCTGAGGTGTTAGGAGATAATGATTCGGAGAGTATTAAGATAACTGCCTGGGGGGCATATAATAATTATTTATACTTAGCTACACATGAAAATGATGATAATAAAGCATACTTATGGTGTTTGGAAGATCCTAATTTGGCTGATCACAATTTGACGGATCCTAATGGATGGGGATCTGTCGGCCCTGATGGTATTTCGGGTAAGATAAATCATCTTGAAGTTTTTTATGATCGCCTCTATATCGCGGTAAATGATCCTGATGCTACCGAAGAGAAGAAAAATGTTCTGTGGTACTCAGATGAGGAAACTCCCTCTTCTAGTGATGTTGATTGGGAATCAATTGATTGCCCGGAATTGAAGGCAAATAAAGCTATTTCCTCGCTTTATCCTTATGAGGAAGATTATCCTTTTGGAAAAAGATTATATATTGGCACTGAAAATGAGAATAATGGTTGTGAGCTTTGGTATTTAACTGAGGATAATGAAATAAAATTCTTGAAGAAAAAGGGGCTTATTGATAAGAAAACCAATACCTCCGTTTTAGCTATGTCTTCAGCTGATGGGATATTATACATAATAACTCAAAATAGTGATGGCTCGCAGCTTTTAAATTATTCTAAAGAGGGGGTATTTTTCAAGGTCCCATCATGGGAGGTTACTTCTCAACTGAATTCTCCTCTTTCCTTTGTAAAATTAGGATCATATCTGTTCCTTGGCTTTGATGAAGATGAGGACCAAATTTGGAGAGTAAATTATTTTGATTCAACTTTATGCAAAAATATTACTGCTGAGAAAGTCAAAGATAATGATGAGCTCTTAGATGCAGATAATCATCTTCGTTGGGTGTTTGCAGATTCAAACAATGGGTATCTATACCTAGGAATTGAAGATGATTCGGAAAAGTTTGGTTTATGGAGAACAGCTCAACTTCCCATAATTAAAATTTTTTCAATCTCTCCTTCTGAGAAAGCATTTAATGATAGTTTTGACACCTTTAAATTTGAATGGAAAACCTCAAAAAGGGGAAACTATAATATTAAATTTGATGAATGTTTTGATTCTGATGGTGAAGTGATTAATGAATTAGAAAATGTTAAAGACTCAAATGTTGTTGATGCCTTGGAACATAGGACATTCTCTCTTGAGATAGGTACTGATTTTAAAGAGGGAAAATATAAAGGTCATGTTGATTATGATCCTAATCAGGATGGCATGGAATCATATCCTGTTCAATTTTCCTTTATCTATGATACGACAGCACCACCAACACCAGAAATAACGGAAATTATTTCTGGGAATGAACGCTTAAAAATTACCTGGACACCTGTTGAGGATAAGCTTTCCGGTATCGATGAATATGTCTTGTGGTATAAAGAGGCCTCTAAGGAGCAAGATCCCAATAGTGGAGAAGATGTTGAGAGAAATGCAGATGAGGAAAAAAGTATTAATACCGGCAGTAGCGAAGAGTGTGAATATTTTATTAAGGACCTTGTCAATGGAAAACGTTATCTAATAACTGTATCTGCTAAAGATAAAGCCGGAAATGAATCATCACGTTCCGAATCTCATATTGGGATACCAAAACCGGGGAAAGGGTTGATGGAATTACTTGGTGAAGATGGGGAGTGCTTTATTCGTGCAGTGTGTCCATCTAGGGTGATATGGAATACTAGTTCAGTGAAAAGTGAAATGTAAAACTTTAAATAATGTATCTCTTGTCAATCCTGTTATCCTCTCTAAAAACAATTAGTTGCACAGGGTACTAGGGACATTGAATATCTCTATAATATTATGATTATAAAAGAGAAAATTATTTATATAACCCTGCTATGCATACTTTTTAGCCTTCCTTCTTTTCATAATGTCAGGGCTGAGAATCAATCAAAATATACCACTTCTCTCTGGGCGGGATACTATCAACCGCATGATTCCCTATTTGAAAAAGTTTACTCGGATAATGAAAGGTGTGTTGTTTTTTTTGAATTTTCAAGAAAAATATTCAAATTCGAAGCATCATTAGGCGTTGGAGGAACATATTTTAGGGGATATGCTGTTGATGAAGAAGATCAGCCTACTTTAGATAAAGCGGAATTGGGTGTAGTGCCAAGTTACCTTCAACTTTGTTATCCTTTACAGTATAAGATAAATCAACGTGTTGTTCCCTATTTGGGGGCTGGTTTTGATGCCTGGGCCTATAGGGAAAAAACTGAGGGTGAGAAAGTGGAGGGAGTAAAATACGGATATCATGGCTTGCTTGGATTGCGATTATTACTGGATTGGTTGGACCCTAAAGCTGCAAATTGGATACAAAAGGAGGGTATAGAAAATACTTACCTTGTTTTTGAAGCACGGCATAACAGAATTAATAATTTTGGAGAAAACAAATTGGATCTTACCGGACCGATATATAAAGTAGGAATATTAATAGAATATTAATTGCCAATACAACTAGTAAAAAATAAAAAATGTAAAAAGTAAAAATGTAAAGTGATCCGTTATCCTGTCGTCTACTAGAGCATTATTTCACATAGTATGATTTACTTTTGTTGAGAGAGAACATCTTTAATTAAAATAAGGAGAAATTTATGGCCACATCCTGTCCTAAATGTGAGGCCCGAAATCCACATGGTGCTGAAATTTGCGGGGATTGTGGACAAATTTTATCCGCCGAGGCTGAATCCATCACCCCTTTAATTGAAAAGGTACCTTCAGTCCCTAAGGTAATGAAAGAGAAAGAATCTCTTCCGGAAATTTCCCTTTTGACTAAAAGTAAAAGAGAAAAAGCGCCACTGCCTGTTCAAATGTTGTCAGGGATCTTACTTGCCTATGGCATAGTGTTGATATTGGCCTCATTTTTCCTTATTGCTGCAGACACAGTATCTATTCTTTCCATGCCGGTCCTTAGCCTCTGTGCCTCTTATCGTAATTACTTTTTTCTCCTTTGTTTAATAGGGGGTCTTTTTACTTTTTTTGTATCATATGGCATTTCCAACTTGAAAGAATGGGCTGTTAGTGGATATATTTTATGGGTATTCACCCAAGTAGTCATCATGGTCCTGGCCAGAATCTATAATACTCAGCTTGGATTAAATTATTCAGCTGTAGTTTTAGGAGAATTATTAATGATCCCTCTCCTAATAAAAGTAAAACGTCGTTTTTTTTACTAAACCCCCCTTCCTTCCTCCTCTTCCCCCCCCCCATCTTGTCAAAGAATGTTAGATACAGTATAATGATGTATTGATTATTGGCATTTTTCATATACCACAAAAAGTAGTTTACACTTATTACTTTTTATTTTTTTAACTACCATGAAGGGCATGAAGGAAGTGAAGGAATAAAAAAATCTTCATGCTCTTCATGTCCTTCATGGTGAAATAAAAAAGTGTAAATTGAAAAATGAAGGGTGCCTGATTATTATAGGTGAGTATAAAGATTATGGCTGAAAAAGATATAAAAAAAGAACAAGAGAAATGGTGGGATAATTTTGAAGATTTGGAAAAAAAATGGAAGGAAAAAAGGCAAAAAGAGCGTTTAGAAGAAGCGAGTAAATTGCAGAAGGCCCAGGAAGAATTTGAGCAATTTTCTCAAAATCCTCATATTTTAAAACCCCTCCCAAAAGTTGAGAACATTATTGCCGTAGAAAGCAGCGAACCTACTGAAAAAAGGGTTCATCTGAAAAGTATGCAGGATTTTCATCAGACGCTGCCTCTTCAAGTTGAACAAGTTATTTATCAGAAAAAGGATTTCAGTCAACATCCTATTCAAATTTCCCCTAAAGGTTCAGCTGAAGAAAGAGAGAAAGCTTATGAATATCTTGCCTATCATTTAAGAAAGGCATTTGAATTTCAGATTAATGGAAAAATTGAGGTGATCCTAAAAAATTTAGAATCAAAGGAATTCGTTATCAAGGGTCTTGATGGAAATGAATTTATTAGTCTCTGTAAGGTTTTTTACGTATCACCTGATAGGATAGAGATAAAAATTTTGAAAATTTCCTTTCCCTATATTCATGGTTATTACTTTGATATAGAAGACATTGTGCATAATTATCTCATCTGGTTAAAATCTTCAACAACCCCTTCAAAAAATTAAACCAGAGATGATGATGACTTTTTATCTTTTTATAATGGATTAAATTATACCCTTTAGAGAGAAAGTGAGGGAAAAGAATTAAAGGAGAAAAGAGTATTTCAAACGACCTTACCTCCTTGCCGCAAATGCTGCAAGAGACCATAGCAAAGTATCCAAGACATAAGGCGATTATCTCAAATAAGACCATACATTACCAGGAACTGGGAGAACAAGTAAACCGTGTGGCTCATGCCTTAATGAGTTTAAATGTGGTCAAGGGAAATAAAATAGGGTTATTTCTTTCAAATTGCCCTGAATTTATCTATGCTTATTTTGGTGCCTTGAGTATTGGAGCAGTAATTGTTCCTATAAATACTTTTCTGCAAACCCCGGAGATTGAATATATTGTAAGGGATTGTCAATTAGATGTATTCATTGTTCATACTCGAGATCTTCCGATTGTTTCGGGGTTTTCCCCAAAACTGATCAAGCGCCTTATTGTTATCGGGTCTGAGAAAGAGCGCCAATTTATCTGTTGGCAGGAAATAATAAGAAGGGAGCCGGCGACCAGAGCTCACAGGAAAATAGAGCCGGATGATATGGCAGCTATTTTATACACTTCCGGAACAACCGGTCATCCAAAAGGTGTGGTTTTATCTCATCAAAATCTATTAGCTAATGTAAGGTCCTGTTGCCGGGTCATTAAAGTTACAGGAAAAGACCGCATATTATGCGTTTTACCCCTTTTTCATGCATTTACTTCTGCAGTTTGCATGCTTATCCCTTTTTATAAAGGGGGCGCCATGATTTTGCTTTCCAAGATAGAGAGGAAAAGTATTAGAAAGGCCCTTCTATGGAAGCGACCTACTATATTAGTGGGGATTCCTCAGTTATATCATCTCCTGGCGCAGTATCCCTATTTTCGGCCTTTAAAATGGTTGAATCCCATAAAATTTTGTATTTCAGGGGCTGCTCCCTTATCCATGGAAACTTTGGTTGAATTCGAAGGAAAGTGCGGGATACCCTTATTAGAGGGGTACGGCCTTTCAGAGGCATCTCCTGTTGTGGCGATTAATCCGCTTGAGGGAGAGCGTAAAAGGACCTCTGTGGGCTTACCTCTGCCTGATGTAATGGTGAAGGTCCTTGATGAAGAGGAGAATGAGCTCCCCCCCAAATCTGTGGGAGAAGTGGTAGTCAAGGGAGAGAATGTAATGCAAGGATACTATAATCGCCCTGAGGAAACAAAACGGACTATTCGTGGCGGCTGGCTTTTTACTGGCGATATGGGAAGGCTCGATGAAGAAGGATATCTTTATTTGGTTGATCGCAAAAAAGATATGCTTCTTGTTAATGGTTTAAATGTATACCCACGGGAAATTGAAGAGGTATTGAATAATCATCCCAAGATTCAAGAATCGGCTGTTATTGGGCGATCCTCAGGTCTGAAAGGGGAAGTGCCCAAGGCTTTCATTGTTTTGAAGGAAAATGAAACCATGACGCCGCAAGAAGTGAGATCTTATAGTAAAAGATTTTTAGCTTCTTATAAAATTCCTAAGTTTTTGGAATTTAGAGTTTCTTTACCGAAAACTCCAACAGGAAAAATTTTAAAGAAAATTCTACGAAAAGAGGAGGAACAGAAAATTCATGATCAAGGCGATTAGGGGGTTTAAAGATATCCTCCCTTCAGAAACGGCCATTTGGCAAAAAGTTGAGGGAGTGTGCAGAAAATTATTTCATTCCTATGGGTTTTCTGAAATCCGACTTCCCCTTTTGGAAGAAACAGCTCTTTTCGTTCGCAGTATTGGTGAGGAGACTGATATTGTTTCCAAAGAAATGTATTCTTTCCCTGATCGAAAAGGGCTTGGCCTCACCTTACGCCCTGAAGGCACAGCCTCTGTAGTGCGAGCTTTCATAGAACATAAAATGTATGCCCGAAGTCAATATAAAAAGCTCTATTACCTGGGGCCAATGTTTCGATATGAGAGGCCCCAAGCAGGTCGCTCCCGGCAATTTCACCAGATTGGCGCAGAGGTGTTTGGTCTGGCTGCCCCGAGTATAGATGCCGAATTATTGGTCCTATTACATGATCTTATGGTTGAACTTGGTCTTTCCAATACTACCTTTTATCTTAATTCAGTAGGTTGCCAGGAGTGCAGGCCTGTATTCAAAAAGGTATTATTGGAATATTTGGACAAGAAAAAGGGGGATTTGTGCTTTGATTGTCAACAGCGACTTGTCAAAAATCCCTTAAGGGTCCTTGATTGTAAAAATGAGGCCTGTCAGAGCATCCTGCAACTTTCACCAAGCATAGTAGAATATCTTTGTTCTGCATGTCAAAAGCATTATGCCGAGGTGAAAAGCCTTCTTTCTTTTTATCAATTACCCTTCCATCAGAATGATCGGCTTGTTCGCGGGCTTGATTACTATACTCGAACTGCTTTTGAAATTATTCATGAAGGTCTTGGGGCTCAAAATGCTATAGTAGGTGGCGGTCGTTATGATAATTTGGTAGAATCCTTTGGCGGTCCGGCGACTCCGGCTGTCGGCTTTGCTATTGGTATGGAACGAGTAGTGCTGGCTTTACAAAATCAGAATATTGCCTTGGATAATCAGCAGCGTATTTTTTTTGTTGTACTGGGGGATGAAGCCAAAAGAAAGGTCCTTCCCCTTGTCCGACATTTAAGAAAAAAAGGCTTTTTCATTGAAATGAGCTATCAGGGCCGCTCCTTGAAAGCCCAGTTAAAGGAAGCTAATCGATTTGAGGCTCAATATGCGCTTATTTTGGGGGAAGAAGAGCTGGCCGCTGATAAGATTATACTGAAAGATATGAACCGGTCCATACAGGAATATGTTACTATGGATAAGGTTGAGGAAATTTTAGAGGGAAAAATGGCATCCTTCATAAAGAACGAAAAGTAGTTGACACTTTTATTGCTTTTTATTTTTCGATTAAAAAAGTGTAAACTGACTAATGATGGATGCCGGAAAAATCATCAATTTAGTAAATTCCTGCCGTGAAACTAATGGTATTTGACAGTGATAATTATTTAAGAGAGAGGATTAAAGAGAGAGGATTAAAGAGAGGGTATTATGGATCAATTGAATGGATGGAAACGTACGGGGGATTGTAATTTTCTTAATAAAGAGCATCTTGATCAAGAGGTTGTCTTGATGGGCTGGGTCCAGAAAAGAAGGGACCATGGAGGTGTTATTTTTATTGATTTGCGTGATCGCATGGGGATTACCCAAGTTGTTTTTAATCCGGAGCATTCTCCCGAAAGTCATGAAAAAGCTCATGAGATTCGAAATGAATATGTTTTGGCTATTAAAGGAAAGGTCTCCTTACGCCCTGAGGGCATGATGAACCCCAAATTGCCCACAGGTGAAATTGAGGTTATGGTTGATGAACTGAAAATTTTAAATCAAGCCCAAACTCCACCCTTTCAAATTGAAGATGAGATTAATACTGGGGAAGATTTGCGCCTTCGGTATCGCTATCTTGATTTACGTCGTCCATCACTTCAAAAGATAATTCAAATGCGTCATCGAGTCTCTCAGCAAACTCGTCGATATTTTGATGAACAAGGATTTTTAGAAATTGAAACCCCCTGTTTAACCAAAAGCACACCGGAGGGTGCCCGTGATTACTTAGTCCCCAGCCGGGTGAGTCCCCATCATTTCTATGCCTTGCCCCAGTCACCTCAATTATTTAAACAAATTCTCATGATTGCAGGGTATGATCGATATTTTCAGATCGTCAAATGCTTTAGGGATGAGGATTTAAGAGCGGACCGCCAGCCTGAGTTTACTCAAATTGATTTGGAAATGTCCTTTGTAGAAAAGGACCAGGTGATATCAATGGTGGAGGGCCTTATTCGCCAGATTTTTCAGAAAGAAAAGGGACTTGACCTGACCGGACCTTTTCAACGGATGAAGTATCAGGAAGCAATTGATCGATACGGTGTGGATCGCCCGGATACCAGGTTTGGTTTGGAATTAAAAGATATCAGTGATATTGTCAAAGACTCGGGTTTTAAGGTTTTTTCCGAGGTTGTCCAAAAAGGCGGACAAGTTAAAGGTATAAATGGGAAGGAATGTGCCAAACTCTCCAGAAAAGAAATTGATGATTTGACTGAGTTAGTAAAAATATATAAGGCCAAAGGACTTGCCTGGATTAAAATAAACCCTGATGGTATTCAGTCTCCCTTAAAAAAGTTTCTTTCAGAAGAGGAGATCAATCAAATCCGAGACAGGATGCAGGCGGAACCGGGAGATATCCTCTTTTTTGTTGCCGACAAACCCGAAATTACGGCAAACAGTCTTGGTGCTTTACGTCTTGCCTTGGGGCAAAAGCTTGATTTGATAGATTCTTCAAAATATAATTTTTTATGGATAACTGATTTTCCTCTTTTAGAATATGATGCCGAGGCAGGCCGTTATGAGTCGAAACATCATCCCTTTACCTCACCTGTTGAGGAGGATATTCCTTTACTGGAAACAGATCCTTTGAAAGTTCATGCCCAAGCTTATGATATTGTCTTAAATGGACTAGAAATAGGGGGAGGGAGCATAAGGATTCATCAAAAGGAATTACAAAAAAAGGTGTTTTTAAAACTAGGCATTAGTGAAGAGGAGGCAGTGGAAAAATTCGGGTTTTTAATGGAGGCCTTGGAATATGGGGCACCTCCTCATGGCGGTTTGGCTTTGGGGTTAGATCGGTTAATCATGATTTTGGCTGAGACAAGTTCAATCAGGGATGTTATTGCTTTTCCTAAAACGCAAAAGGCCACCTGTCTAATGACCAATGCCCCCAATAAAGCTATGCCGGAACAGTTAAAAGAATTAAAGATAAAACTTGATTTTTCCTAGATTCACAAGATTCACAGATCATGAGATCTGAGATTGTTTGGTCATTACATGGGCAAAGAAAAATTTTCAACCTATGCCATTAGGTCTTTAGATTCATTAATGTAAAAAAATATTTGACAAGATAACAGGATAAACATGATATAAATTAAGCTGTTAAGGGAATTAGAGAATTGACAAAACAAATTATTGGGGGTGCGTTTCGTGTTTATAAAAAAAGAGGATTTAGCTTCCTTAAAAATATGTTGCTTATAGAATGGTAAAGCTGAGATCAAGCGTAAAGTAGAAGAAGTTATTAAAAATTATTTTGTCAATCCTGTTATCCTGTCTAAAAAAATAGGTTGAAAGGTTTCAAAAAAGGAAGGCACTGTTAGGATCAAGGGGAATGGCCAAAGGCCCGCCTGTTGCTCCTAAATCGTTTCGATGGTTTCCTTGGGAGGGGGGAAATTGTTGATCTTGAAATTGTGGAAGGGAAAGTCCGGCATCAATAGCAGGAGACCATTCCTTGAGTTGAAAATCGAACAGATCTGGGTTACGAAAGGACGGATCACAGATCATATCTCCCTTATTACGTTGCCCTCCGCCGTATTGCTTACCGGCAATTAATTTAGAAGAGGAATAACAATCATCGCAGCAATTCCCACCGCCGTCATTAGCGTACAAAAGATTATAAGAACAGTTATTTTTTTTCTTCAGACTAAGTCCGGTTTTAAAATTATAGGCTAAAATATTATTGACGATAAGAAAAGGGCTATTTCTCCCCAATTGCTCTATACCGGAGCCCTCAGCTCTGTTTCCATTTGAGATGATAGTGTTATTGATAATGTTCATAGGGACCTTTTCAAAACGGATACCTGATCCTCCATTGTTCAAAATCCAATTATTGCTTATACCAATGCTTCCGGAAAAGGCGGCGCTAATATCAAGTCCAGCTTCCTCATTAGCATGAATAATGTTTTGGTAAATATCTAGTTGGGGCGCATTTTTATTGGCAACATTTGCAGCGATGCCGGCTTTTTCATTTTTATTTATTGAATTATTTCGTATGATTGCGGCAGTGTTGCCGGCAATAAAAACACCTGCTTTTTTATTTTTAAAAAAAAGATTGTTTCTTAAATTTAAATGAATAGAGTGTTGTAAGTATTCAGGAAGGCATTTAAGCCCACCATCACCATTGTTATAGACTCTATTATTGAAAAGGTTAATATGAATTTCCCCACCGGTATTTTCTTTTTGCTTCTTTTCAGGAAAATTAATTAAGGGATTTTTCATATAACGTGCAACAATAACCGGGTCTTTGGCACCAAAATTAAGTCCGGCCATTTTATTTTGATAAATTTTATTATCATTAATGGAAACTTCGCCAATCCCTTGCCCTAAAACCATAATGCCGGTGCCTTCTTGTTGGAGAATATGATTTTTTTGAATCAACACCTTAGCTTCATTATTTACAACAATTCCGGAGTTGCCGTTGAGGTTTATTTTATTATCTTGTACCAGGACTTTGTTTCCCTGGATAAAGATACCGGATTGATTATTCATGGAGATGCGGTTATTTGAAATAATAATATTGGAGGGGCTATTTATTTGATTAGGGTCGTTTTCTTTAGCATAACCTATAGAAGTAACAAGGAAACACAGTTGAAACCACAACCATAAATAGAATAAAGAGGGTTTATTATTTGAAAGAATCATTTATTCTTATTCCTTTAGAAAAGAAATTTCACCAGGCCTATATGAAAAACAGGCTGGTTAATCCATGGGTCATCAGGGAGGAGAACAGGAAATTGAACTCCTAATTCCCATTTTAGATTGGAATGGGACAACAGTTGTACACCGGGTGATAGAAAAAGGGTTGTCCCTCCCGGCCTTTCAAAAGGTTCTTCTACACCATATTCTCCTTTGTCATATCCTTTTGTATCACCTATGGTGACCCCGTTTAGCTCAAGCTGAGTAATTAAGTTGCTTACAGGAAAAGAGAAAAGATATGGGGTCCCGACTAAGGAGATTGAATTGCAAAACCCGAGATTATAGCGCATCTCATCTCCGGGGTCTAAGGAATCTCTTTTTTGAGTAAAATAATAATGAAAATTAGCATGTAAATACCCAAGATTTAATATGTCACGGCTAAAGGAAAGGCTGGGCATAAACTCATACTTGCCCGTTCCCAGGGGGATAGTAAAGGGTTGGTCTCCTGAATAGCCGGTTTGATTTTCATTTCCGGTGGGGATATTGATGTTTAGGCTTGTAGCTAAACTTGCCTTTTTTCTATACCATAAACAATACCTTAATAATAGGCTTGTATCCCCCAGCCCATAGGTTGTGGGTTGGTACTCTCCACCAGCATCTCTCTTAATATAAGCCTTTTTCCAGAAGAATTTTGGTAAAAGACCAAGGGTGAAATTATTGGTCACACCATACCTTATTCCGGCAGTAAGTTTCCATATATTAACGGTCCTTTCCCTTTCTGAACCATCTTCATTTGCATAAGTATCATCCCGCTGTAGTTGTAAAGATTGCAGATTTACATCAACTAAAGTTATACCTTAGGGGAGGGTAAAACCAGGATCTCTGTCAAAAATTAAAGAGGGGACCAGCATTGGTGAATACACTTCATTATTATATCTTCCGCTTGTCTTGTAAATGAATTCTAAATTGCTTAAAGCCTGTTTATCCTCAGGATTAAGATCAAGGGCTATTTGAAACTCTTGTATGCCCTGTTCATATTTTCCTAATAGGCGATATATTTCTCCTAAATTGGTATGAGGGGTTGAAAGGCTGGTCTTGGACGCAGCATATTTGAATTCTTTGATAGCCAGATCCCATTGCTTTTTAGCTCTATAAATATGTCCCAATTGTAGGGAAGGCTCAAGAAATTTTGGACAAAGCTCCTTAGCTTTTTTATAACAATCAATTTCCTCTTGTGATGCATTGCTGAGGGCAATTCCTTTATGGTACCATTTTTTTGCCAAGGAGCAATCATGAGCAAGAATTCGAGAGGGAATAAGGAGAAAGGAAAAAATACAAAAAAAACAGCATAATTTTTTCATGGTTAACCTTAGGTACAACTAATTGATAATCGCATAGAACTTTTCAACCTGTGCAATTAATAATTTTTAGACAGGATAACAGGATTGACAAGATAGTTTTTAATCCTGTCTATCATTTACAATAACTCTTTGGGCTTTAATAATTCGTCTTACAGACTTCAACTCCAAAATTATTTTATTATCAGCAATAAATTCACCCACAATCTCATTTTCATAGGAGGCTGTTATAGATTTTTATGATATCTTTCATGGTGCCTCACAGGGGTTTTTTCTGTCAATTCCCTATATTCCATATAACCGTCTTTAGATTGTGATAAATCTTTTTGATTAACTGGATTTATTTCATGTTTATCCTGTTATCCTGTCAAATATTTTTTTTATACCTGAATCTAAAAATTTATTTGCACAAGTTGGAAATTTTTATTTTTTTATTCGGAATTTCAGCCTTTGTGCCTCTATGCCTTCTTTTTAGAATTCTTTTTCCAACACTTCAGTGCCTCTTCGGCAGATTTCTTTGGCGTAATCCGTCCAACGGCCCTTTCCCCAATAGCGGTAGCAACTGGTTTGGGAGATAAGAAGATAAAAAAGGGCTTTTTGATAAGCAGGATTTTGAGTATTGATATTTGGGTTTTGGTCTACTTTCTGGTGAAAAAGGGCGCTCAGTTTTTCCATAGGATCTAAAACGTTTTTATAACCCTTGACCCAACTTCGTTTATTAGTCCATGAGCCCATATCTAGATGGAAATTATGGTCTTCTTTTTCAAGGTCACTGATAGCCTTTTTTACGGCTTCAGGATTAATACTATTATCTATGCGGTCCCAAATTTTTTGTTGCCCAACCGGCTGAATGGGCGCAGCCGAATTATATAAATCAATCCCTTCAGCCTCTAAAAGCTCCAAATATTCACTGCCGCATAAACTTATTACTCCCGTGGTGCCGATTTTCATAAAAGCATCTTTGTAGCATCGGGGGAATTCATTCATCATGACCCCTCCATTTTCTCCGTCACTGATCTGAAATACAAAGGGTGGAATAAATTTATCTGCTAATTGTTGTCTTTTCAAACTTTTTGCCTCTGCATAGGGTTGCATATGGCCGACTAATTTAGTATCCGAGCCTTTTGTTTTAATTAAGGCGATTATCTTTACTGTATCCCCTTGAGAATTTTGGGCTGTTAAAATATGGGGAATATGGGGATCTTGTATCCTTTTTCCCTGTAAGGTTTCAA
>JAUWIR010000262.1 GCA_030605265.1 Pseudomonadota bacterium
GGGGTTTCGATTGGCCGTAATGTATTTCAGCATGAAAGAAAGAAAGCTATGGTCAAGGCCATCTGCAGTATGGTCCATGAGGATATTTCAGTAGAAGAAGCAATGGCTGTTTTAGAAAAGAAATAGATCAATACATGATACGAGGGTATATCGACGGCGGGTATGGGAATCTAAATATAAGATCCCCATAAGATTTTCATTTGTCTTTAATGATGGTAATCTCGAAGTTTTTCTTTTAATGCCAGATTCTCATCTTCCAAATCTCTAACCTTTGCACGTAAATCAAAATTTACGCCTTTATAATATACTAGATCTTCTTCCAATTCTTTATTTTTTAATTTCAATGAATGAGCTGTATTTATAGTTGACATAAATTGACCACCTTCTGTTTTCACCTGGGTTTTAGGCTAGGATGAAGGTCACCAGGGGTGATTTCCTGATATCCGCCTAGAAAGGAGAGATTAATTAACGTGGCTTCGATACTAAATTTTACTAACAAAACTTAAATTTTAACCAACTGCTCAGCACGAATGAATTTGCATTCTACCATAAAACTATCTAAAAAGAAACCAAGAGGTCATTTTTCTAATAGAAGTGGCAAAATATCTACATATTATCAATAAAATAGCCGAATTCTTTTAGTCGTTTGACTACTTTTTCGATATTTTCCGAAGCTATCAGGATATGATACCCCTCTGCTTTAAGAATAGATTGTTTTAATACTTCATCGCTCGCCATTAAGGAAATCAATTCCTTGTTCTGCTGCAATTTAAATATTGACATTTTCTGCTTTTTAACCAGAGGATTAATTTTCGTTAAAACATCCTCTAAAAACTCTTTCCAAATCTGCGGGGGATTTTTGGCAATGTTTGTATGAAAAAGGGAAATTTTTTGATTGATATCTTGCTTGCCGGCACATCCTCTTAGAAAGGATTGATAATTAACTTTATAACAATTTTCACTAATTTTATCAGCTATTTTTTCCAATGATAAAATTTTTAAGGGATCCTTTCCTTCAATAGTAATCAGCAACCGTTTCGGGTCAAGAAATAGTTTGGCGCTTTCTTCTTCAAGGATAGTTATATTAAACTTTTTAGTCAATCCGACAATAAAGGCCCCTAAAGGAGTTAAGCGTACGTAACGCAATCCGTCGAATACTGAAAGATAGTTATGACCTATTTCTTGAAGGATTTGATTTTTGGGAAAATCATAAGCAATATCAACAATCCCGAAGCCTGCAAAAAGGAACATCATGGTCTTTAGAAAAGGAACAACTACTGCATCAGTAAAATATTTGACAGTGGAAGCTCTATCATAAGAGTAACCAAAGGAAGTTTTATATTTTTTATTAAAATACAATTCTCCCCTGGCACCGGTTTTATCAATAACTTCTATATAAATGTCGCGATAGATAATGTATTGAACCATATTTTCAACAGAAATCCATTGAGATAGGGGCAGGGTCTTTAACAGCTTCAAGAGGGACTTTTTGATTTTTGCCTCACGGACCTCATAATCATATTCAAAATACCCTCCTTTTAAGTGATAGAGGAATTCATACAGATCAATACTGTTGTCCTGAGTCTTTTGAAAAAAATTAAGGAATATTTGTCTTAAAAACTCAGCAGGGTTTTCTTGAGCTTTACAAGCCCAGTCTTCAAGAAAGTTTATAATGAGTTTTGTTTTAAGATATTGCAGCTTTTTATCTTTATTATCATAAAAATCCTCTATTTGACAATATTTAGCCATCCGGATTAACGAACTCTTTAACAGTTTGTCTGTACTTTGCGAGTAATTAAGATTTCCCTGTTCAATATAGCTGCAATACAGTTTAATCTTTTTTAAAATAGTATCTTGATCCTGATAGAGAAAATCGGTGGGATCAATGGTATCAAGGGGGGCTAAATCATACCCTTTGGGAGAAGATAAGCAGGGCTTAAAAACTTTCCTCAGTTGATCGGAAAGAGATAAATA
Organism: Pseudomonadota bacterium; assembly: GCA_030605265.1. Taxonomy (GTDB): domain Bacteria; phylum SZUA-182; class SZUA-182; order DTGQ01; family DTGQ01; genus JAUWIR01. The sequence goes on from JAUWIR010000262.1 coordinate 1,975, forward strand.
ATATTTATATGAGCTATAGGGCGAATTCCAAGAGTAACGGCTGCGCACCTGAAATAGTGCATAGTCATTAAGAATATTCTCAGTGGAACCCCTGTGGTATTTTTTGGAGAGGTTGATGATTTTTACCTTAAACCTTTCTTCAAGATCTTCAACATCCCACTCTTTTCCCTCCCAGACAAACAAATATAAAATTTCTTTTATACTCTCGGAAAGGCCGTTAACAAGAGTCTGCAGCATTGATTTATCAGTAAATACTTTGGTTAATATGCTGTTAAGATCATTTTTTTTGATCTTATTTACTGAAAATTTTCCTTTAATCTGAAAAAAATCTTCAGGAAAAAAATCCCGCAGATATTTCCAATATATTCTCTTGAGGGCATCAGCAGTGTATAGCTCTTCAATTATTAATTTTATCTTTTTTTCTTCAAAAGTTGTTATTTGAAGAAATTGTTCTTTTTTCTCTTTGATCCTTTTTGCTTGAGCATTGATTTCAAAAAGATCATCTAAAGACTTTGTTATGGAAGTCTGAATTTTTTTTTCTGTATTTGATTTTGAAAATTTTTGGCCGCTTAAAATCGCCTTTGCTCGTTGACTAATTTCAGGGTTATTTGCCTCAGCCGCCTCTTTTATTAGTTTATGAGCCTGAGGATTATGGGGATCTATACTCCCTAAGGCCATGACCGTATTGGTATAGAATTGCCAAGGACACGGCTCACACATACTGACCAATAAAGGGATAAGCGGTTTCCCTATGTCAACACAAGCCTCATAAGCTGCATGTCGAACTGTCTGGGCAAGGGGATGTTCTAAGACATACCCAAGGTTTCGTATCAGGAGTCTTTTAAGCTGCTCTTTATCCGAAGGATTGAATTGAGTGACCCTTGGCAAGATTTCCTTAAATCGCCAGAGTATGGTTAAGCGCGAACCAATGTTTTTTTTTGAAATTTCAAGGGTTTCTAGAAACTGTGCGCTGGACCATGTTTTCAGATCAATACTCATTACTGAATTTTTATAGGCATTTTCAATGCAATTAAGGCAAAGGGAGCCCAAAAAGGTGTTCAACCGATCACCCCTGTTTGCTTTTCGACAGGAAAAACAAATAAAGACACCTGTAGACCAGGCCGATGGGTCGTCTATATTATCCAAAGCGTCCTTGAGGTTATATACTTTTGTTGAGCGTTTCATAAGAGAATTAGGACTTCAAAATAATTTAATCGAATTTTCATTTTCTTTTCTCAGCTTATCAGCTTCATTTAAACTCCCTAAACGTAACCGTTCAGTCCACCTGCCTTAAGCCTTACCTTTTTAGCTCCCTCTCCCTGCTGGGGAGAGGGTTGGGGTGAGGGGTCTGAATGATTACCCCAGAACAAATTCAACATCTTTTTCATCCAGGGACTTGATTGAAGCCCCGTCACTTGAAATAAGATTATCGAATAGTTCGCTTTTGAGCTGCTGAAGTTTCAGGATTTTTTCTTCTATAGTGCCTCGGGTAATGAGCTTGTAACTAAAAACCGTTTTATCCTGTCCAATGCGATGGGCCCGATCAATAGCTTGATTTTCCGCTGCTTTATTCCACCAGGGATCAAAAATGAAAATATAATCGGCAGATGTTAAGTTCAGTCCGAGACCGCCTGTTTTCAAGGTCATCAAAAAGACTTTGCAGGACTCCTCATTCTGAAATTTTTGGACCAGACGCTCACGGTCTCGAGTGGCCCCGGTCATTACCAGGTATTCAATCCCTGATGCTTCAAGGTCTTCACCAACACAATCCAGGGCTTTTAAAAAATTGGCAAAAACCAACACCTTATGCCCATTGCAGATGACATCGGTAATTTGCTCCAGCAGAATTTCACGCTTTGGCGAAACAATGGCCTGCTCTGTTTTAGCCTCAGGTATGGAGGCAATCTGCCTCAGTTCGCTTAAGGCCTGCAAAATGAAAAACTGAGATTTCTTAATACCTTGGGCGGCAATTTGGGACCTCACTGTTTGGTAATAAAACAGCCGACGCTGCTCATAGAAGACCTTCTGCTCATCAGACATGTCCACAAAGAGGGTTTGTTCAATTTTATCCGGGAGGTCCTGCAGAACATCCTTTTTCAACCGTCTAAGAATAAAAGGATAAATCTTCTTCTTAAGCTCCTGTAGCGCATCTTTATCATTGTCTTTTTGAATCGGGGCTGCATATTGGCTGGTGAAATCCTCACTTGAGCCGAACATGGCCGGATTGAGAAAATGAAAAAGAGTGTAAAGTTCTCCTAAATTATTTTCAATGGGTGTTCCGCTCAGGGCCAGCCGATGGTTTGATTTTAAAAGCATGGCCGCCTTGGAGATTTGTGATTGTAAATTTTTTATATTCTGTGATTCATCAAGAATGATGTAGTAAAATTTTTCATCTTTAAGGGTCTTAATATCATTGCGCACGGTAGCATAGGTGGTCAGAATCAGCTGGTGCTTTTTGGCTTCCTCTAAATTACGATTGGCGCCGTGATAGGTGTAATAGGTGAATTCAGGGTGAAATTTATCAATTTCGTTAGCCCAGTTGAAGAGCAGACTTTTTGGCATGATAATGAGTGAACTCATTTTTTGGGCCGGATACACTGTCGCCAGCATGGCAATTGCCTGCAGGGTTTTGCCAAGCCCCATGTCATCCGCCAGACAACCGCCCAAAGAGTGTTTATGCAAATATTGAATCCATTTATACCCTTGCTTCTGATAATTTCTAAGGGTTGCTCGCAATTTTGGAAATTTAACCTTGGCCTTTTTCAGGGTGTTGAAGCCTAAAAAAATTTCCCGACTCTGCTTAAAGGCTTTTTGAGCGCTATTTTCATCCATCAGCTCCTCAACAATCGGCAAATCAAAAAAGGAGACTTTTACCTTATCTTTTTGCTTTTTAAAAATTCTGGCAAGTTTTTGGATATAATTTTTATTAACGATCCCATGAGTGCCGTCATTCAGAGGAATATAGGAATTTTTGCCATAGTGGTTCAGGGCGTCAAATAAGGAAATGACTTGTCCTTCGATTTCCAAGCTGACATCCCCCTCCAAAAAATCGAGCCCATGTGAAAGCGATAGCTTAAGTTTCGGATTGACGGCCCGCACTTTATAGGATTTTAATTTCTCTGAGCCAAAGACGACAAATCGTGATATGAGATGGGTCAATTCTTTGTAAATAAACTCTTTAGCCAGCTCTTCTTCAATAATGAAAAGATTATCGTCAATATAATAATTATTACGATTCTTGAGGGTCCGTTTATATTTGCGCAACAGTTTTTCAATTTCACTGAAACAGGGGTAAATTTCTTCGTGCAGCACATCGCTGACTACAAGTTTTCGCTCCAAATCATTGAGGGAGACGATCTTGGCAATATCATAATTATCGAAAAAATCCACCTCAAACCCCGGCAGGGAAGTGGAAACCTTTAAATAAAGGGAATTGTCTGCATCCACCTTTTCAAAGATCATGGCAGGTTTGGTATGTTTTGCCATACCCTCAACCTGAGTATAATTTTGATATTTGACTGTGATGTTTTCAAAATAGGAATAAAGAAGAGAGAGGTAATTTTCAAGAAGGGTGGGTGTCAGCGTGCTTTCGAAAATGGAAAGGTCCCTGAAGTTATCACCTAAGGGTTGAATACGGTAAATTGTTCCATTGACAAAGGCGTAATCTTCCGTAATCAATTGAAGTTTCTTGAATCTATCCCCTTGATGATTTAAGAGGATTTCAGTTTCAAGGGCACCGTTAGCGGTTTCTTTGTTAGCGGCTTCTATAGAAACGATAACCTTGGCGTTTTCATCAGTGAATTGAATGGGCACACCTGCTGAATCAACAAAATTATCACATTGACGTAATTGCCACAAAAGGTATTCATGTTCTGCTAAATAAATCCTGTCACCAGGCTTTTCCCAATCAATCTGGTAACTATTTTTTTCAAGGATATTTTGCAAGGATTTTAGAATATCACGGGTGTGTCCGCTATAATATTCATAGACGGGCTTAATTTCCTTTCCCTCTTTATCAACAATTGTTACATAAGCCCCATGGTTGTCAAAATTGAGACAAAAGAAAACAGATGAAACTGTTTGTTGTTTGGTAATAATTGTTTTTCCGCGTTTTAATTTTTCAAAAAAATCAAAATCAATCTTTATATCCTGCACAATGCTTCCTTTTCTATTTTCTACTGCCCTTAAATGGATAAGCTGAACTCTGCTTTATCATAATCGCCTTGACCTGGATAAGCAGGAATTAAAAATATTATTTTTGTGCCACTAAGGCGCCAAGGAACTAAGATTAATATAATAAAAAGCAGAGTCTATTTTAATTCATAATACTAATCTTAGTCAAATGTTATCAGATTAATCGAATAAGATATACAAAGTAACACATACGAAGTAACTATAGCTTGATTAATTGATAAACCCCCACTTTCAGTGGGGGGACCTTATACTGGGGGTACCGAACCGCCCGCGCAAGCGACAGCACCGTGCGGGAGGTGAGTTTACTGCACAGGAATTTTCATTTTTTTTATGCGGGCTCCCGGCTAGGCCAAGGCCCCTCTCCCCTTAGGGGAGAGGGTTAGGGGGACGGGGGCTAACTTGACAAGGTAATCTTTGATAATGTA
>JAUWIR010000606.1 GCA_030605265.1 Pseudomonadota bacterium
AAGACACTGGCAGTGGAGCTGAGTTTACAGAATTGTATAGATATGGCTATAGAAAAAAATAAGGGATTAAAGACTTTTGAAATGGAGGTCCTTGCAAGGCGCCGAGAGGTAAAAATTTCTAAAACTCATTTTTTCCCCTCATTAAAATTTAAAGGGGAATCCACTTTTCGGGATGAATCCGATCAAATTATTTTTAAGCGCAATATCTTCTCCAAAGGATATCCTGCCAAGGATATTGAAGTTCCCATTGAAAATAGAAACACTTATGGTATCAATCTGGTTATTGAGCAACCCCTGTTTACCGGCGGCCAATTGATTCATTCTCACAGAAAATCAAAGGTCATGAAGGAAGAGGGAAGCTATGATACAAAGCGTCAGAAAAGGTTACTGATCTTTCAGGTGGAAAGCGCTTTTTACCAATTTTTAAAAGAGCAAAGTATAAAAAAAGCTTTGGCAAAGATTATAGAGTACAAAGAGGAAAGACTCAGCCTTTTGAAGAAACGCCATAAAGAAGGGTATGTAAAAAAAGAAGAAATTTTTCAGGTGGAAACGGATTTAGCCTTTGCTCAATTTGATTTATATAAGTGTGAAAATAGGCAGGCCCTTGCTCTCAGCAGATTAAAACAGCTCATCTATTATCAGGAAAATGAGGAAATTTTTTTAAAAGGAAAGCTCCTTAATATTTCTTTTAATGCCTCTTTTCAGGAGGCTTTGGAAGCTGCCCAAGCAAAAAGAGAAGATTTAAAAGGGTCTTTATTAAAAATTAAGGCCATAGAAGAGGATATTGCCATAACGAAAAGTGAGTATTATCCTCAAGTTTCTTTAATGGGGCGCTACACTTTACAAAAGGAAACAAACATGAACAGACCGCAGATTTGGGCATTAGGTGCCCGGATTGACTGGCTACTTTTTGATTGGGGAAGGGTAAGGGCGAAGGTTTCCAAGAAAGAGGCGCTTAGACAACGATTACTCTTTCAACATGAAGAGCTTCAAAGGAATATCATGGTTGAAGTTGAAGAGGCCTGGAGGGCCATAAAGGAAAAGGAAAATTTAGTCAAAGCACATGAAAAAAAAATAAAATCTGCTGAATATAGATTTGGACTCATTAAAGAGAGATATTCAGAGGGCACGATCATGTTGGTAGAGGTGATTGAAATGGAAACCGAATTAATCAACTCTTATAGTGAGTATCTAATAGCCATCAGCGGGCTTGATATTGAATTGGCTTATCTTAAATCTATTACTTCTGCTCCCTGTAATGAATGGTATACTATAGAAGAAATTTATCAGCTTAAACTATAATAAGCTGATGAGCTGTTAAGCCCTTTTTTAATCTTGCTGAAAGGGTGGTTTAATAAGGTAAGGATATTCCGAAAAAATAAAATCCTCAGAAAGGGGTGGTTGCCAACCAACTGCTGATCGAATTGCCGAAAGGCCAACCTCTAATTCATTTATTGAGGGCTCCCGAGTGGTAAGTAATTGCATTTTCAAGATAGGAGCAGCTAAAAGTGAAAATAGTTTATTTGAACCCTTTTTAGATAAAATGGTCAGGGTTTCATAAGCAAACCCTAAAATTAAAAAGAATATAATGAGAAATCCTACTGTAGAACCAAAAATATGAATAAAAAATGCGTATACTTTTTCAGGAATAAAAAGCTCCACTAAAATAAAAAAAGTTGCCAGAGTTGTGCCGCAGCGGAAAGCGAACCTGGTGTGGTTTTGAGCTGCATTAAGAGTAAGAGCGTCTCCGGCAAGAAAAGTATTAATAACTTTATGTTCTGCTCCATGATATTTCAGACTTTGATCACCTAAGACCAAAAAGAAAAATAATCTAATTAAGATAACGATGGACAAGATGAGAATAATAGTTCTGAGAATAGGGGTAAGATTTAATAATGCGGGGTCAAGAAAAGCAAAAAAGCCTATATAAAGAGATATAAACACAAGACCGTGAATAAGTCGTTTTCCTCGCTGAAGATTAATTAAATCTTTTTTAGCCAGTTGAATCAAATTTTTTCTGGCTAATAAAAAAACTAGAATAATTTGTCGAAATACTAATATTGATCTTAAAAATGGGACCTTTTGAATAATGGATTGCTGGGTGGTATCTTTTGAGAAGATGGCTATTTCTCCGTTTTTTAAACGGGTTGCAAAAGAAATTCGTGAGCCATAGAGAATTCCAATACCGAAACGTGTAGACACGCCACCTATTCTGGGGGGCAATTTTTTATTCATATTTTAATTTTTTTCATTAATTGCTTTCATTTGTTTTATTTTTTATGCACCAAATTATACTCCCTTTCTCTGTAAAGTCAAATTAGTTAAATTTATTTTCTCATATAGAATTTAATTATTAGACTCTCGGGTAAAATAAAAAAAATAATTGAGTAATACATTTTTAAATCAAAGATTGACATTCTTTTTTCCGATGATAGAATAGTGACCGGCTGGTCACATTTTGGAGAAAGGAAATGTACGCAAAAAAAACTTTTTGTAATCTTGCCTCAGAAAAGCAAAGAAAAATTATTGATGTTGCTATCAAGGAATTTTCATCGAGAGGTTACCGGAATGCCAGCATTAATACTATGATCGCCAACTTGGGAATTTCAAAAGGATCAATTTATCAATATTTTGACAATAAAGAAAGCCTTTTTTTATTTATTTTTCACTACTGCATAGAACTGGTTAAAGAAAACATTTTGCTTGCAGAAACAACTCTTTGGCCAAATCAAAATGTTTTTACTAAAATAAAAATTTTTTTTTCATCATCTATAGAATTTGCAGGGAATCATCCTTTAATTTTTCGGCTGTATTTAAGGACACTTTTTGAAAACGATATCCCTTTTAAAAGAGATTTAATTAAAAAGGTTCGAAAAACCTCTGTTGAATATTTAATTCCAATTTTAGAAGAGGG
>JAUWIR010000096.1 GCA_030605265.1 Pseudomonadota bacterium
TACATAGAAATGGCACGTGCAGCAGGAGAGCTAGCCGGAGAAAGAAAAGTTCAAAAACTGAGTAACATTGTTTGGTTAAGACCGATCAGCCCGGGTGAGGCTTCCGGAAAAGTTTATATCAGCCTGTATTCGAACCAGGATGCAGTGGAGTATGAGGTAAGTACCAATGGTGAAGATAACCAGAAAGTGGTACACGCCCAAGGAAAATTAATCTATGAAAGCCGGCTCGAAAGTCAAGTCGACAGTCAGGTCAAAAGTCAATCTGAATTATCTAAATCAGGATTATCTGAATCTGAGTTGTCTACATCTGAATTAATAGATATTGGAGCGATCAAAAAGCGATGCTCAAATGCAAAGAGCAGTACACAGTGCTATACCCTGTTTCAAACTAAGGGATTAAAATATGGCCCAAGTTTTCAGGTTATTCAAAAGTTACTGTGTAATGGAACCGAAGCCTTATCTTTCCTTAAATTACCATCCGATCTTAAAGAAGGCTTTAAAGACTTCGGCCTGCATCCCTCACTGATGGATGCAGCGCTGCAAACGGTGATGGGGTTGATGGATAATATTGACCCTGATAGACTCTACCTGCCCTTTGCTTTAGGCGAGGTGGAAATTGTAAAGCCCTTATCTGAAACCTGCTATGCCTATGTGACCTTGGCAGAAAGCCAGGACATAAAGTACTCTCATGAAAAAAAATTTCATATCCTGCTTTTGGATAAATCAGGGCAGGTACTTGTAAAGATGAAAGATTTTTCTGCAAGGGCCCCTAAACAGCATTCCAAGGGTGCAGAATCAACAGGCGCAGAATCAATCATAAAACCAGTAACTTCTCATATATCATATTACCACAATATCTGGGAAAAAACGGCCATAGATTCTATGACGGTATCTCAAGAATTACCTAAGCATATCCTGATTTTTGATACTAATGATGATGTACATAATGCTTTAAGGAAAAAGCTTGCAGGCAACGAACCAGGGAGATCTCAGCTTATATTGGTAAAACCGGGCCAGGACTTTAAGGATTTAGGTAATAATATTTATCAAATTAATCCTGCCCAAAAAAAACAGTATGGACAATTATTGGAAACCCTGAAGAGCCAGGATGTAATACCAGGCATCGTTATTCACCTATGGTCAGAAGGTCATTTTGTCAACAGTGAAGAAGCTATACATTCGCAGCTTGAAAGGGGAGTCTATTCTTTCTTCTATCTCAACCAGGCGCTCATAGCTCAAAAGATAAAAGATAAAATCAAAATAGTGTACGGATATTTTGCTACCACTGATGAACCACAACCCTTATGCGCGGCAATAAGCGGATTGGCCAAGACGATTCAAAAGGAAAATCCAAAATTTTCCTTTAAGATTGTTGAAATTCAAACCCCATCCGCGGCAGAATCAATTTTGTCTTTATCCCGGAAGGTGGACATACTGCTGGGCGAGGCGCAGGCAGAGACAGATGGTGAAGTTGAGATTCGGTATGAGAATGAGCAAAGGTGGGTAAAGCGACTGCAGGAATTTGATTGTGAGGCGGAGACAGACAAAAAGAAAACATATGATGGAGCAGTAAAAGACACGGGTGCAGTAAAAGAGAAGGATGTGTATATCATTACTGGCGGAGCCGGGGGGTTGGGCCTCATTTTTGCCAGGTATTTTGCCAGAAAAGTGAAAGCACGGCTAGTACTCTCAGGCCGCTCTGAGTTAAGTGATGAGAAGAGGGCAAAGATAAAAGAGCTTGAATCTCTTGGATCAGAAGTAGCTTATATCAGAGCTGATATTTCTCAACGCAAAGATGTGGACAACCTTATCGCAGAGGCTAAATCTCGATTTGGTGAGATAAATGGGATCATTCACAGTGCGGGGGTAATAAAGGATGCGTTCATTATCAAGAAAACAAAAGAGGATATCGAGGCAGTATTAGCTCCTAAGGTATTTGGCACAGTGTATCTAGACGAAGCAACCAAGGGAGAGAAGCTCGGCTTCTTTGTACTTTTCTCATCAATTGCAGGAGCAATAGGTAATGCAGGGCAAGGTGATTATGCTTATGCTAATAGCTTTATGGATAATTTTGCCCAAATGAGAGAAGGGCTGCGCAAAAAAGGAATGCGCGATGGTAAAACCTTATCTATCAACTGGCCGTTATGGCAAGAAGGCGGGATGAAGGTCGATGAGAATACTGAAAAATTTTTAGCAAAGACTACTGGAATGTGGGCGCTAACGACAGAGACCGGATTGAATACCTTTGCTAAGGGATTGGATTTAGAGGAAAGCCAGTTCATGGTTGTAGAAGGGGACCATCAAAAGCTAAGGCGGCTGTTAGTACAAGCTAAACAAGGAGATGAAAGAAAAATAGCTCAAACAGCAGTGGTTCAGGCAGCAGTGACCCAGGCAGCAAATGAGGGAGATTTAGTACAGACAATTCAAAAAGACATATCGAAGACTGTCTCAGAGATTTTAAAGGTTAACGAAAAGGACATCGACCTGGACGAGGACATGAAGGAATATGGTTTTGACTCGATTACCTCGACAGAGTTTACTAATCGAATCAATGCTCGGTATGGCCTGGAGATAACCCCGGCTGTTTTCTTTGAACATCCCTCCATTGCCTCATTTGCGAAGCATTTGTGTAATGAATACAAAGATAGTTTCCTTCACTATTACCAGGATAGCTTAAAAGTGGTCAACACCGCAGCTCAAGAGAAGCCAAGGACACCAGCTGTAGTTAAGCTCGAACATAGAAACCGCTTTCAATCACCTGATGGGCAATTACATGAAGAAAAAAAGATCCCCCCGGAAAATAAGCGGGAAAAACGTGAATATCAGCCAAAAATTCTGAAGTTTAATGACAATCAATTTGAATTTCATACTGTTTTTCTTACGGGGGCGACAGGGATTTTAGGCGGTTACATACTTAAAGAATTGCTGGAAACAACTGATTTACAAATATATTGTTTAATGCGGGCCAATGATACAGCCCATGCCCAAGAAAGACTTAAAAAAATATTGGCTATTTATGGCGTGAAAGATAAGGTCTTAAGTGCATTGGACCAAAGAGTCGTTTCAATAATTTGTGATGTAGCCAAAGAAAATCTTGGCTTATCAGCAAAGGAATATCAACATTTATTAAATTCAATCGATTGTACAATTCACACAGCCGCATCAACCAATTTAATGATGCCTTATCAGTATTTAGCCCCAGTCAATGTTCAAGGGGTAAGAAATATCATTGACCTTGTCTTGCAAACAAAACAGAAATATATGATTCATGTCTCAAGTTATCATGTTATGGCTAATTTGCTCTATAAAAGTAATTTTGTATTTAAAGAACAAGATTTCGATTTGGGTCAGAGTTTCTCCAACATGGGATATCAGCAAACAAAATTTGAAGGGGAAAGATTAGTACGGGAAGCTTCTCAGGAAGGCTTAATATGGAATATTATTCGACCGGGCAATATATTTGGAGAACAGAAAAGTGGGCTCTATCCGCTGGAGATGAGCGGCTCCGTCAGTATTTTCTATAAATTATTTGAATTGATTGTTAAATCCGGTATAACCGCATCCGGCAATAATTATTTTGACATCACTCCTGTTGATTATATTGCCAGGGCCATCCTCTCTCTGGGATTAAAAAGGAACTCCTTCTTGGAAACATATCATCTGTTAAATACTGATAAAAAAAGGTGGTATGAAATCATAAACCTGCTCAATGATTATGGGTATAAAATACAAATTGCTTCAGTTGATGAGTATTTAAGGATGATTCATCAAGATAAGTTACCATTGAACAAAGAATTCGGAGCAGAATGGTTGAGCTTAATGAAATACGGTTTTCTACATAAAGAATTTTTTATAAATGATGCTTATGCTGATGCCGGTTATACACAATCCATATTAGAAGGGGAAGGCATAACATGTCCAAATATTGATTTGAAATTAATAGGCACATATCTTGAGTATTGCATTTCTAAGGGCATAATCCCCCAGCCGCCGGATCAAAAAAACGATCAGGAGAAAGCAGCATTGCAGCCGGTTGCTGGAAACTAGCAGTATAAAAAACGCTGCTGGAATTATTAATTCTAAATTGAAGGAATCAGCCATGAAAAGCAAGAAATACGAATTCATTATCGTTGGTGCGGGAGCTGGTGGCGCCACAGTCGCCAGGGAGCTAGCCAAAAGGGGTAAGATAGTTCTCGTCCTGGAGCAAGGCAAACGAGAGAAAAAGCTTGGAGGGGCCATAAATAGTCTTCGGTATTTTGATCATCATAAAGTGACCATGTGGCCTAAGGCATCAAAAGAAGGGACATTCCTCTATAGAACCATTATGGCCGGAGGCACTACGATGGTTTCATGCGCCAACGGTATTCGGTGTGGTGAGGATGAACTTGCAGCTTTCGGTATTAATCTTAACGACGAATTCAGCGAAGCAGAGCAAGAAATGGGAATTGCTCCCTTTAATCTAAAATGGCTGTCCAAAGGCTCCAAAAAAATTCTTGAGGCATCCAAAGAGTTGGGCTATAAGATGGAGCCTACGCCAAAGTTTATGCGGTACAATAAGTGCAGAAGATGCGGTACGTGCTGTTTGGGTTGTCCCTATGACGCTAAATGGACATCCCTGGATTACTTGGATGAAGCCATAAAACATGGAGCCGAGATCATGTATAAAACTGCTATTGAGAGCGTTCTGGTCGCGCATGGTAAGGCAGTAGGAGTAAGAGGGAAGGGACCTGAGGGGCAGGTTGAAATTTTTTCAGACGCGGTCATTATCGCTGCAGGTGGGCTGGCGACCCCTGTTATCTTACAGAAAACAGGCATTGAAGATGCAGGGGCAAACCTTTTCGGGGACCTTTTGGTGAATACCTATGGGGTCACTAAGAATCTCAGCCAGTTAGAAGAGCCTTTGATGGCACTTGTCGATACTGAATTTCATGCAAGCAAAGGGTTTATTCTATCAACGTGGCTGCAACAGTCGCGATTGCATAGATTCGTAGAGGCGGGGGTGCAGGGAGCGCTTCTTCCAGCGAATCGAAGCCTCGGTATCATGGTAAAGATCGCTGATGATCCAATTGGCCGGGTATACCCTGACGGATCTTATTCCAAGCCGGTGACCAAAAATGATCGGGCAAGACTGAAAGAAGGCTCTGACATAGCGAAAAAAATATTGGTCAGAGCTGGCGTGAACAGCAAATCCTTTGTGGTCGGAAATCCTGTCGGCGCTCATCCTGGCGGAACCGCAGCTATAGGCAAAGTTGTAGATAAAAACCTGCAGACTAAAATCGATAATCTCTTTGTCTGTGATGCCAGTGTCTTTCCAACATCACTTGGTGCGCCGCCCATTCTAACCATCGCTGCCCTGGCCAAACGATTAGCTAAAACTTTTGTATAGGAGCACAGTTTAGAAATGATCATGGAAATGAAAAGAATACTATCTTTTATTGTAATATTCACTTTTTTTATCTTTTTATCTTTAAGTAGTCAGGCTCTGGCTAATGGAGTTTTGCTGGAAAGTGTGGGGCCAATTTCTACAGGCAGGGGGGCTACCAATATTGCCCATGCGGACAATGGCAGCATGGTTCGTGATAATCCAGCAGGTTTGGCTAATATTACAAGCGATAAAATAGAGCTGAATGCTGACCTTTTTTCCTTTTCCATGCATTATCAAGATCCGCAGAATAATGATGAGGAGGGTAAAGAGCCTATTTTTACTCTCCCCTCTTTTTTTTATACGAAGCGTTTAAATAAGACTCCCCTGGGAATAGGTGTGGGGGTTTTTAATTCAGCCGGATATTCTACTGAATATAACCTGATTCATCCTAACTATGGTACGCAAAAATATTTTTCCTATAGCTCGCTGAGCAAGATATTGATGGGGGCAGGATATAAATGCGGTGACCGCTTCTCCTTAGGCCTGGGGATGGGAGCTTCCTATAGCCAAGTTAAATTAGAGCTTCCCTATACCTTTCAGACTGGCGCACTGAAAGGAATTCCCGCCTTGATCAACATGAAGGGGGATGACTGGACTTATACCTGGAATTTGGGGGCGCAGTGGCAGATATTTTCAAAGACCACCTTGGGGTTGGCCTATAGATCTCAGGATACTTTTAATATGCATGGAGATTTAGACATGGATATTCCCGCACTTGCCCAGACAGTCCCTGATACAACAGCCCATTATGACCTTGATTTTGATTTTCGTTGGCCCCGGAGTTTGGGATTGGGGTTGCTCCATAGGTTAACAGATAAACATACGTTATCTTTTGATGTTATGTGGATTGACTGGTCTTCGGCTTTTGATGATTTAACCCTGAAACTGTCAAATGGAGATAATGCCGCATTCAATAGCCAGACAGGGAAAAATCCACAAGATACCTTGCCTCTTGATTGGAAAGACGGTTACTCATTCCGTCTGGGCTATGAACAGCTTCTTACTCCCGGGGATACTTTAAGATTTGGCTACCTCTATAGCCAAAGCCCTGTGCCGGATAGCACATTAGTACCTATGATTCCAGGGATTTTAACCCATATGCTCTCAGTTGGCTATAGCCGGGAATGGAAAAACTGGTCTTTTAATCTCGCCTATCTGTATGCTTTTCCCAGTAAGCAATCTGTAGGAACAAGCAAGATTGTAGGCGGTGATTTTGATTCAAGTTCACTTAAGCAAAGCCTCCATTGTTTATGCCTTGGAGTTGGATACAGGATATGAGAAACAATCCTTTTAATTTTCAAGGAATTGATTTTAAAAGATGGGCAGGAAGACAATGAAAGATGCAACCAAAATTAGTTTTTCCAGGAATAGAAGAACTATCAGCACCTATACGAAAATAGCTCACAGCCTCCCCTTGACTCACATGACAACTGAGATACGGGTGCCTGGCCTGAAAGCTTTTTGTGTGAAGCACGGGGTTACATACACCATAGTTATCATGAAGGCCATCGCAGCCGTAAAAGAGAAGTACCCAATCATGAACAGCATTCTGGCCAGGGATTTTACTTTGAGAAAAAAACTTTACCTCTGTGATAATGTGGACATATGCACAGCCATTGAAAAGCATGAAAATGACGAATTTTTTGCAACCTTTGCTGTTGTTAAAGATGTTAATAAAAAAACAATACAGGAGTTAAGCGCTGAATTAAAAAATTTGAGTAACTTGCCAAGGATCAAGATGCCCTATGGGTTTGTATTTATGATGCTAAATATTGTACCTGATTTTATAAAATTTTTGATTTTAAGACTTTTACTCGAAATTCCACCTTTATATAAAAGTTTTTTTGGCTCTATGGGACTAAGCACTTTAGGTAAATACGGCCTGACAAGTTTTGATACGCTCTTTATAAATAACTTTGGCTATGCTATTAGTAAAATTGAAGACAAGCAGATAGTTGAAAAGGGGGAAGTCTGGCCGGTTCTACATTTAACGCAAACTTGCAATCACAGTGTGGTTGATGGTGGCGTGTCTGCAAGAGTTCTTGTAGAAATTAATCGTATTTTTGAATCAGGAGAATATATTTCAATTTGCGAAACAAAATAGGGCGGCATACGGATTTAATTTTTAAAAAAACAAAGGGTCAGCGTCACTTTATACTTTCTCCGATTCGACAAGCTTCTGCTCGCACGTCGAAAGCCAGTGCCCCACAGGGTGTGATAGGCCAAGTTGGTAGTGCATTTTCCGTAAGAATCGAAAAAGAGAGGTGAAACGCCTACAGTCTAAATGCCTACAACCTATCTGCCTTATTAGTTACCTTCTATTTTAACCATTGATAAAAGAGAGGATACAGCCAATTGGATGTAGAATTAATATCTTCTATTATTTGACATAGTACCTAATGATGAATACTATAAATAGAGTTATAGGGGTATGAAAATTGCTTGTAAAATTAAAGGATAAACTGTGTTAGCCACTTCTACGAGTGGGAAAATATCGCTCATTCGATTAGCTATTAAAGCCAAAGAAGGCGGAATTAGATCATGTTTAGAAAAACTTTTGCAGAAATAGACCTATTGGCTATCAAAAATAACATCAATGCAATTAAAAAATTTGCTGGTAAAGATCTTAAGGTTATTTTACCTGTTAAGTCAAATGCCTATGGGCATGGGATAGTTGAGGTTTCAAGATTTGTTGAGGAAAATAAGATTGTAAATATGCTGGCAGTTGCAACTCTTGATGAAGGAGTTGAGCTGAGAAATTCCGGGATTACTCTGCCGATCTTGGTTTTATGCCTCATTCTTCCCGATGAAGATCAAATAAATATTTTATTCGATTACAATCTTACCCAAACAGTTGCTGATGCTGAGCTGGCAAGAAAAATTTCAAAGGTCGGCCAAAAAAGACAAAAAACTATACGTTTACACCTAAACATTGATACAGGCATGGGAAGAATAGGCTGTAAGAGTGAAGGGGCCATTAAAATAATTAAAGAAATCCATTCATTAAAATATATTAATCTTGAAGGGATTTATTCACATTTCCCTGTTTCAGATGAGAAAGATTCGGAATATACTAAAAACCAGATTAGTAAATTCAATAAAATAATAAAAACAATCCAGACCAATGGCCTTGATATCCCGATAAAACATATTTCAAACAGTGCAGGGATTGCCTTATATCCAGAAGCTTCATTCGATATGATAAGGCCGGGCATCATGGCTTATGGGTACCTGCCCTCTCCTGCTATGAATAATACTATTAATATTCAACCAGCTATGACCCTAAAAAGCTGCATTATGTTCTTAAAACGTGTGCCAGAAAATACGCCTCTTTGTTATGGGTTAACATATACAACAAATTCGGATGCAAATATTGCAACGATTCCGATTGGATATGGAGATGGATATAACAGGTTTTTATCAAACAAAGGAAAGGTCTTAATCAGAAATAAAATTTATCCTGTTGTTGGCCGGGTCAGTATGGATCAAATATTGGTTAATCTTGGGAATGACGAATATCCGGTTGGTGAAGAGGTCATACTTTTCGGCAAAGAAATCATTACCGTAAACACTGTGGCGGATTGGATTGGAACCATCTCTTACGAAGTTACCTGTGCAATATCCGATAGGGTTCCCCGAATTTATATGCCAACTGAGAATTATAAATTAAAAAACATTAGACAGGATTAACAGGATCTTACAGGATTTTGGTTTTTATCCTGTCAATCCTGTCAAAAAAAATTATTTTGATGGGTTGAAATACCACACAAAAAAGAGGAAAAGGAATAATGATACGAGCATTTGTCTTTCCAGGTCAAGGGTCTCAGAAAAAAGGAATGGGTGGAGAGCTTTTTGATCTTTTCCCGGAAATTACAAAAAAAGCTGATAAGATTTTAGGTTATTCTATTAAAGAACTTTGCTTGAAAGATAGCCAAAATGTCCTCAATCTCACACAATATACTCAGCCGACCTTATACGTTGTAAACGCCTTAATGTACTACCAAGGAATAAAGGAATCAAGTGAAAAACCTGATTATATAGCCGGGCATAGTCTGGGAGAGTATAATGCCTTATTGGCGGGCGGGGCCTTTGACTTTGAAACAGGATTAAGATTAGTTCAAAAAAGAGCGGAATTGATGAGCAGGGCTATAGGCGGAGGAATGGCCGCCATAATCGGGTTAGATGGAGAAAAGATCAGAGAGATTTTAGAAAAGAATGGTTTAACCAATATTGATGTGGCCAATTACAATTCTATATCTCAAACAGTAATTTCCGGGTTAAAAGACAGCATTATCCAGGCAGAGGAGATTTTTAAAAAAGCAGGCGCTCGGTTGTACATTCCCTTAAAGGTGAGCGGCGCTTTTCATTCCAGATATATGGAATCGGCCAAGAGAGAATTTGAGCAATTTTTGCAGCCTTTTAAATTTTCAAACCCCGCCATACCGGTAATATCCAATGTTGAGGCAAGACCTTACACAAAAGAAAAAATCAAGCAGCTCTTAGCTGATCAAATCACCCACTCGGTCAAGTGGACTGAAAGTATTCGGTACCTTATGGGAAAAGGGGTCAAAGAATTTAAAGAGATCGGTCCCGGGACGGTACTCACCAGGTTAGTTGATCAAATCCAAAAGGAAGCCGAGCCTCTTATAATAATAGAGGAGGATAATTCTACAGAATCGAAAACAGCGGAGCTAAAGCATAAAGAAGTAGAAAAAGAGCCAAGTCATAATGAAAGAGGATCGCAAATTTCCGCTTCTTCCCTGGGCAGCAAAGAATTCAAAGAATATTAGTATCCTATTTAAATTTTGTGGTGAGCTAAAAAATTATCAAAGTAATACAAATGATTTAGTTGATATAATTTGAGTGTTAACTTTTTTCGTTGAATTGATAACCAAATTCCTCAGATTAGTTAAA